>JBPXJX010000680.1:0-3080 GCA_051715525.1 Bacteroidales bacterium | reverse complement strand
TGAGTACCTTGAATTGAGAATTCGCTAGTTATCGAGTTTAACTATCGTAATACCAGATCCTCCAAACTCAACATGCTCATCGGCAAAAGTCTTTACCCCAGGATGTGTAGCCAAATACTCTCGGATTAGCTGCCTAAGTATACCATTCCCTTTCCCATGCAGAATACGAACCTGACCTATGCCCAACATCAACGCTTCGTCAACCAAATCCTGTGTAGCGGTTATTGCCTCATCGGCTCTAAAACCTCTAAGGTCGATTTCAGATTTAAAGTTCAACCGTTTCTTATGTGTATCAACCGCTCCGCTAACACGTGGCTGCTGAACTTCGCGATTAATTTTTCGATATTCGTTGGATGATATTACCTCCAACTTATCAATACCTATGCTTGTTAGCATGCTTCCAAAAGCAATAATTGCATTTTTAGGACCAACCTCAAACACTTCACCAAAGACATCTTGGTCTTTAATTTTAACCTTATCGCCTTTCTCCAATCCTTTCTTGTCTTCTTTAACAATGGCTTCGGGTTTACCCTCTCCCCTTTGTATTGCTTTATCCTCGCGTCGTTTCTGCTTCTCTTTCAACTGCTCAATCTTTTTGTCGATTGATATATCTTGAGTATTAATATTACTCTCAAAATCCTCTTTAAAACTTTCCAATTCAGCCCTTACCTCTTTGGTACGCTCCTTCTCTGCGTTAGATTCTTTAATCGTTCTAATTGTATTCTCAATTTGCCTATTGGCATTAGATAAAAGCTGTTCAGCCTCCTTTTTTGCTTTTGCAATTAACTCTTTTCGTTGTGTTTTAATAGCCAATAGCTCTTGTTCAAGCATCCTTTCAGCCTCTTCTGCTTTTTTATTTGATATTCGAATATTATCGCGCTTCTTCTCCCAATATCGCTTATCGCGCGAGATCTCTCGCAAGTGCTTTTCAAAGCTGATATAATCCTCTCCAATTTTCGATGATGCATTTTGCAAAACCTCCTCAGGCAATCCAATTTTTCGTGCAATCTCGAATGCAAAACTACTACCGGGTTTGCCTATTTCGAGTTTGAATAGGGGTTGAATTTTGGCAACATCGAAAAGCATTGCTCCATTAACAACGCCCTGATTATTTGCAGCAAAGTGTTTTAAGTTAGAATAGTGTGTAGTAATTATGCCAAACGTTTTCTGTTCGCAGAAACGATTTAGAATTGATTCGGCAATGGCACCGCCAACCATAGGTTCAGTTCCTGCACCAAACTCATCGATCAATAACAAGGATTTACAATCAGCACTCTTTATAAAATTCTTCATATTAAGCAGATGCGAGCTGTAGGTGCTCAAATCGTTTTCGATTGATTGCTCGTCGCCTATATCAATAAATAGCTTTTCGAAAACACCAATTTCGGAATTCTCTAGCAATGATGGCAAAAAGCCGCATTGAATCATATACTGCAGCAATCCTACTGTTTTTAAACAAACCGATTTCCCCCCAGCATTTGGACCCGAAATCAAGAGTATTCGCTCGTTTGAATCAAGTTCGATATCAAGAGGAACAACCTCCTTCCCCTCCCTCATTAGTGTTAAATAGAGCAATGGATGTTTTGCTTGACGAATAAATATATGTGGCTTATCAACAAGAATAGGTTTTGCACCATTTACTTCAATAGCAAAAAGGGCTTTAGCTCTGATAAAATCGATTGTACCAAGAAAATCATAGGCAAGAAGTAAATCAGGGACATAAGGACGAATTGCATCCGAGAATTCAACAAGAATTCTAACCAATTCTCTGCGCTCAGCATACTCAAGTTCTCTTAGCTCATTATTTAGCTCAACCACCTCAACAGGTTCGATGTATACTGTTTTTCCTGTTGCTGATTCATCGTGTACAAAACCTTTGAGTTTTCTTTTATTCGATGCCGAAACAGGAATTACAATACGACCATCGCGAACCGATGGTGTAGCATCAGCTTCAACAAAACCGTCAGATTGCCCTGCTTTAAGGATTGATTGTATGCGTTTTGATATAGATGTCTGCTTTGATGATATCTCAGATCGAATTCGTGCTAATTCAGGTGACGCATTGTCCTTTATTCTTCCAAACTTGTTAAGAATTGAATCAATTCGATCGGTTACAAAAGGGTAATATGTTAGATTTCTGGCAAGATTTGTTAGGTGTGGATATTTGGGTTCATCTCCCTTGCGAAAGAATGAAAGGAGCGCCCTAATTGAATCGAGCGATTTACGAAGATCGAAAAGTTCATGCTCATCGAGCCATGTACCTGGCAATTGAATTCGCTCTAAAAAAGGGGTTGTATCAATAAAGTTATCAACCGGGAATGTATCATCCATAAGGCTGATGGTTTTCATCTCATCAACCTCAGATAGCATTCTGCTAATATTTTCAAAATCGGCAATGAATTTAGCCTCTGATACCTTCTTGATCCCCAATCCACAAAGGCAACGCGCCGACACTAACTCTCGAATTCGGTCAAAACCAACCTTCTCTTCAAAGTTCTTTGGATAAATAAACTCCATAATTATCTAAAATTCATCGCAAAGGTATAAATATTAGGGTTTTTCGCTAATTTTCTAAAAGCGTAATATTTAATCATTAATTAAAAAATACGAACTTTGTTAAAACAAACCTGCAATTATGGACAGTAAAGTTATTGAATCGCTTGGCCCGTGTGGTATTAACTGCCAAAAATGTTTTGCTTTTAGCAATGGAAGCATTAAGCAGCATAGCCAAAGCCTTTTATCAAACTTGGGGAATTTTGATATTTACGCCAAGCGATTTACCGAATTGCTAAATGAGCCTTCGTTCGAGAAATATCAAGATTTCAAGATAATGCTTGAGTATTTTGCATCTGGTAACTGCAAGGGCTGTAGAAAGCAAGAATGCCATCTATTCAAATCGTGTAATGTTAGGATTTGCTACAAAGAGAAACATGTTGATTTTTGCTTTCAATGTAAAGAATTTCCTTGTGAAAACACAGGATTTGACGAACATCTAAGAAACCGCTGGTTAAAAATTAATCTCCGAATGAAAGAGATTGGTCCAGAAGCATATTATGATGAAATTAAAGATAACCCGAGAA
>JBPXJX010000679.1:0-2522 GCA_051715525.1 Bacteroidales bacterium | reverse complement strand
GCAATGCCTCTAACATTCTTCGAGCATCCTCCTGTGATATTTTTTGCTGCTGGGGTTGAGGTTTGTTTTTATCCTTTTGATCTTGATTTTTATTTTTGTCTTTATCATCCTTTTTGTCCTGATCTTTTTTATCCTTATCTTTATTATCCTTGTTGTCCTTGTTGTCTTTATTGTCTTTATTATCCTTATCGTTTTTTTTCTGCTGCTGCTGTTTTAGCATGCGGTTAGCTTCTGATAGGTTGTACTTAGCATCAGAATCGTTGGGATTTAGCCTAAGCGCATTTTTGTATGATTCGATACTCTCCTTTAGCTTTTGCTGTTTAAGGTATGAGTTTCCCATGTTGTAGTATACGTCCGACTTTTGAGCATCATTAACATTTGCCGTTTTAAGCTCATCAAGAATTTTTACAGCCTCCTCCTGCTTTTCCTGCTTATACAAAGCATTGGAAAGGTTAAAATTTCCTTTAAAAGATGATGCATTTTTCTCTAACGCTTTTCTATATGAAATCTCAGAGTTTGAGAAATCATTCTTCTTAAACTCACGGTTTCCTTGACGAATCGATTTCTTTTCGCTTTGTGCAAAAAGGGCAATTGCTAAAATGGTAAATATCGATGTAAGTACTAATCTTCTCATTTGTTTTACCTCCTATTAACGCCAAAAAGATTTAACTTGGTTAACCACTTATTCTTACGTTCAAGAATTATAAATTCAAATACTAATAGAAAAAGTGCGAATGCAAAAAAGTATTGAAATTGCTCGTTATACTCTGAGTAAACTTTCTCTTTCATCTCGGTTTTCTGCATCTTATTTATCTCATCAAAGAGTGGAAGTAATCCAAGCTGTGAGTTTGTTGCACGAATGTACTTTCCGTTTCCTGCAACAGCAACCTTCGAAAGGGTTTCTTCGTCAAGTTTTGAAACTACAACGTTACCATCCTTATCTTTCCAAAATGAGGTTTGACTTTCCTGCGAAGTAGGAATTGGTGAACCTTGTGGTGAGCCAATACCAATTGCGTATACAAAAATTCCCTGTTCATTTGCACGTTTTGCAGCTTCAACAGCATCATCCTCGTGGTTCTCTCCATCAGAAATAACAACAATCACCTTACTTGTTTCACTCTGAGGACTGAATGAACTTGCAGCAAGGTTTATGGCAGTACCTATTGCAGTACCTTGTTTTGGCACTATACCAGGGTTTATTGATGACAAAAACATCTTGGCCGAAATATAATCGTTAGTAACTGGAAGCTGAACATATGCATCACCAGCAAAAACTATCAGCCCAAGCCTATCATCTTGTAATTTATCGACTAAACGGGAAATAGCCTGTTTTGCTCGCTCCAACCTGTTAGGCTGAATATCTTGAGCCATCATGCTATTTGATACATCTAAAGCAATTATAAGCTCAATCCCCTTACGCTTAACTTCGGTTAGCTTTGAACCAAATTGTGGGCCTGCTAAACCAACTATAATTATTGCAACTGCTATGCTAAAAAGTATTGTTTTAAACCAACCTCTCTGGGTTGAAAAGCCTGGCATAAGTTGAATTAGTGTATCAATATTACCAAAACGCTTAATTGCGCGTTTTTGTAATAATGTTACATACCAAAACAGGCCTAATAATATTGGTATTAGAAATAGAAAGTATAAATATTCTGAATGAGAAAATCTAAACATAACCTCTAAGTTTATTTTAAACTTAATTATAAATATTAACCCCTATGGGATACTTCTAAATATTGATGATCGAAGAGCAAATTCAAGAACAATTAAACTAAGTGCAATTAATGCAAAGATTCTGAATCGCTCCTCCCTTTTATTATGCTCAGTTACTTCAATTTTTGAACGCTCAAGTTTATCAATTTCGGAGTAAACCAGTTCAAGTGCTTTATTGCTGGTTGCTCTAAAATATTTTCCTCCTGTCATATCTGCAACCTGTTGTAGCATCTCCTCATCAATTTTCACCTCCATATTTTGATACTGTACGCCAAATGGGGTTTGAACAGGATAAGGTGCAGTACCTATTGAACCTATACCAACTGGGTAAACCCTTACGCCAAAGCTTTTAGCTATTTCTGCAGCGGTTAATGGCGCAATTTCGCCACGATTGTTTACCCCATCGGTAAGCAAGATTACAACTTTGCTAATGGCGTTACTCTCTTTCAAACGTGAAATTGATGTGGCAAGGCCTGAGCCTATAGCCGTTCCATCCTCGAGAATACCCATTTTGATATCCTTGAACATATTTATTAACGAAGCATGATCGGTGGTTAATGGGCAAAGCGTAAAACTCTCGCCCGAAAAAACAACTAGCCCCATCCTATCGGTTCTTCGACCACTAATAAATTTGATACCAATTTCCTTTGCTGCCTCTAAACGGTCGGGAGTAAAATCTCGAGCAAGCATACTTCCTGATACATCGATAGCAAGAATAACATCAATCCCTTCAGAAGTGACATTCTTCCATGTATTCGTTGACTGTGGGCGAGCTAATACAATAATTATTAAAGCAATAACAATAA
>JBPXJX010000678.1:0-13426 GCA_051715525.1 Bacteroidales bacterium | reverse complement strand
TGTGATGATGCTTATTGTTGTTTCAACAGTTTCTTTAATGGTTCATATTTATAGCAATGGCTATATGAAAGGAGAACGAGGATTTCACAGATTCTTTGCTTTCCTTGGCTTGTTTAGTTTTGCTATGCTAGGCCTTGTTGTTGCTTCCAACATCTTCCAAATGTATATCTTCTGGGAACTTGTGGGCGTTTCATCATTCCTTTTAATTAGCTTCTACTACGAAAAACCATCGGCTGTTAAGGCTGGTAAAAAGGCTTTCATTGTTACCCGTTTTGCCGACCTTGGTTTCCTTATTGGTATTCTTATTTTATCATATTTTACCGAAACATTCGACTTTGTAACGCTTACAACCCCTGGTGCACCAATGGTAGCGCAAGCTGCAGGTGTAACGTTTATGGGATTTTCGGTTGTAACAATTGCTTTAGTGCTAATCTTTATGGGTGGTGCTGGTAAATCGGCGATGTTCCCACTACATATTTGGTTACCCGATGCAATGGAAGGTCCAACCCCTGTTTCAGCGTTAATCCATGCTGCAACAATGGTTGTTGCTGGTGTTTACCTTGTTGCTAGAATGTTCCCAGTATTCGCTTTAACATCTCCCGATGCGCTAACCGTTGTTGCTTACGTTGGAGGGTTCTCTTCATTGTTTGCTGCAGTTATTGCTTGTACGCAGAATGATATTAAGCGTGTACTTGCTTACTCAACCATGTCGCAAATTGGTTATATGATGCTTGCGCTTGGTGTTTCGGGTTATGGCGGTCACGATGGACTTGGTTTCATGGCTGGTAACTTCCACCTATTTACACACGCTATGTTCAAAGCGTTACTATTCTTAGGTGCTGGTTCTATTATCCATGCAGTTCATAGCAATTTGATGACTGAGATGGGTGGTTTAAGAAAGTATCTACCTATTACCCACATCACATTCTTAATTGCAACCTTAACCATTGCTGGTGTTCCTTTCTTATCAGCATTCTTTAGTAAGGATGAGATTTTAACTGCTGCATACCATCATGATAAAGTGTTATTCTTTGTTGAATATGCCGTTGCTGGTCTAACAGCTTTCTATATGTTCCGTTTATACTTTAATGTATTCTGGGGCGAGGATAGACATTACCATCACACTCCACACGAGTCGCCACTTGTAATGACTATTCCTTTGATGTTCCTTGCACTTGCTTCTATTTTTTCAGGATATCTTCCATTCCACGAATTAGTGACATCAGATGGTGCACCTTTTGAGGCTCACATGGAATTCCCAATTGCAGCAGCATCTGTAGGTATTGGCCTAGTTGGTATTCTCGTGGCAATGTTTATGTATATGAAACCAAAGGCTGCTCCCGATAAAATGGCAACAACCTTTAAGCATCTTTACAAATGGAGCTATAACAAGTTCTATATGGATGAGGTTTACCTTTTTGTAACAAAGAAGATAATTTTTGCTTATATCTCACGCCCTGTTGCTTGGTTCGATAGGCATATAGTTGATGCTACCATGAACGGTTTTGCTTGGGCAGCCAACTATGCTTCGTTCCATATCAGAGATTTGCAATCGGGTCAGCTTCAGAAGTACGCATTCGTGTTTATTTCGAGCGTGATAGTTCTAGCATTATCGTTTGTTTACATTTTCATGAACTAAGAGGATGTTTGCTAACAACACAATAGATATTAATGATTTAACAGCATAACCATGGATGTACTATCATTACTGGTAATAATACCAACAATAACCATAATTGGGATACTGTTTACAAAAGGGAAACAGCAGGCTCGACTTGTGTCGGCAATAGGTATGGGCGTTCAGCTTGTACTGGCTGGTGTTTTGGTTTGGATGTACCTATCTGAGCGTTCTGCAGGTAATACTGCTCAAATGCTTTTTTCAAAAGACATAATGTGGTATCCAAATCTAAATATTCACTATGCAATTGGAGTTGACGGCATATCGGTTGCGATGATAGCCCTAACAGCTGTGGTTCTTTTTGCTGGGATATTCGCTTCGTGGGAAGTAGAGTTTTTAGATAGAGAGTTTTTCATTTCGTTAATACTTCTTTCAACAGGAGTATTCGGGTTCTTTATCTCTCTCGATTTGTTTACCATGTTCTTGTTCTACGAACTTGCGGTTATACCGATGTACCTGCTAATTGGTATTTGGGGAACAGGACCAAAAGAGTACTCAGCGATGAAACTTACCCTTATGCTTATGGGAGGTTCAGCGCTACTACTTGTGGGATTACTTGGTATATATATGAACTCAGCACCTGCTGGTCAGCCATTGACATTCAATTTACTTGAGATTGCTAAAGTAACTATACCTATTGAGGCTCAGCGATTATTCTTCCCATTAACCTTTGTTGGTTTTGGGGTTTTAGGAGCGCTTTTCCCATTCCACACTTGGTCACCCGATGGTCACGCTTCAGCGCCAACAGCTGTATCAATGCTACATGCTGGTGTGTTAATGAAACTTGGGGGTTACGGTTGCTTTAGAGTTGCTATGTACTTAATGCCTGAGGCAGCGCACGAAATGGCTTGGATTTTCATTATTCTTACTACCATTAGCGTTGTTTATGGTGCATTTGGTGCAATTGTTCAGAAAGATCTTAAGTATATCAACGCTTACTCTTCAGTTAGCCACTGCGGTCTTGTAATATTTGCAATTTTGATGATGAACCAAACAGCAATGGACGGTGCAATTATTCAGATGATTTCTCACGGTTTAATGACAGCACTTTTCTTTGCCTTAATTGGTATGATTTACGGGCGTACTCATACACGTAATGTATACGAAATGGGTGGTTTAATGAAAGTTATTCCTTTCCTTTCTGTAGTTTATGTTATTGCAGGTTTAGCATCACTTGGTCTTCCAGGCTTAAGCGGTTTCGTTGCCGAGATGACCGTGTTTGTTGGAGCATTCCAACATGCTGACCTTTTCCATAGAGTTTCAACAATTATTGTTACAACCTCTATTGTTGTTACTGCAGTTTATATTCTTAGAGTTGTTGGTGTTCTTTTGCTTGGCCCTATTAAAGATGAGCATTTCCTTCATCTAAAAGATGCTAAGTGGTTTGAGCGCTTATCGACAATTGCTTTGCTTTTAATGATTGCAGCAATTGGTCTTGCTCCACTTTGGCTATCGAATATGATTCAAAATAGCCTTGTGCCTATTATTCAGAAATTATCAATTGTTAGTGGGATTTAATGGTTTAATCTGTTGATACTATGAACTTAAACAGTTTTCTTTTAATGCGTCATGAGCTAGTGCTAATAGCTGTAGCGCTAATATTGCTGATTGCCGAAGTATTTACCTCAGATCAGAATAAAGGACGTATCCGTGGATTGGCTATTATCCTTTTCGCAATAAATACTATTGTTGGATTTTTCCCAGCCGAGACAGGAACACTTTTTGGCGGGATGTTTACAACAACACCGTTAAGCATCGTTGTTAAAAATATTTTGAACATCGGTACGCTTATCGTGATTATCCAATCTAATACTTGGCTTAAAACCGAGGAGAATAGCGATAAGTTTCCTGAGTTTTATGTTATTCTGATATCTACCCTTATCGGAATGTTTTACATGGTTTCTGCAGGCGATTTCTTGATGTTTTACTTAGGTCTTGAATTAGCTACTATTCCATTGGCTGCGCTTGTTGCTTACGATCGTTTTAGGAATAGCTCAGCAGAGGGCGGTATCAAGTTGATCCTTTCTTCAGCATTCTCATCAGGCATTATGCTTTATGGTATCTCGATGCTATATGGGATGTACGGTAGCATTTATTTCGATCAGCTTAACGCTTCGATTGCAATGAACAGCCTAACCGTTCTTGCATTCATATTCTTCTTTGCAGGTATGGCTTTCAAAATCTCGCTTGTTCCATTCCATCTTTGGGCTGCCGATGTTTACGAAGGTGCTCCAGTTAACATTACATCATACCTTTCGGTTATATCTAAAGGTGCCGCAGTATTTATTCTTACTGCAATCCTTTTCAAGGTATTCCCAACCGTTTCTGAGTTATGGCAAAAGGTTGTTTGGGTGATAGCCGTAATGACCATGACCATTGGTAACCTTTTCGCTATTCGTCAACAGAACTTGAAGCGATTCATCGCATTCTCGAGTATCTCTCAAGCTGGTTTCTTCCTTTTAGGTGTAATTGGAGGCAACGCAATGGGTATGACAGCCATTGTATACTATATGCTTGTTTACATCTTCTCAAACTTGGCAGTTTTCGGTGTAATTGGCGCAATTTCAAACCAATCGGGCAAAGAGAATATGGATGATTATAATGGACTTTACCATACTAACCCAAAGTTAAGCCTAACCATGATGCTTGCTCTTTTCTCTTTGGCAGGTATTCCTCCTGTTGCTGGTTTCTTTGGTAAATTCTTCCTTTTCACTGCAGCAGCACAAAAAGGATACTATATTCTAGTTCTTATTGCTACAATTAACACAATTATTTCATTGTACTATTATTTGTTAGTTGTGAAGGCAATGTTTATCAATAAGAGCGAAACTCCAATCCCATACTTTAAAAGCGATGCTATGACCAAACTTGGCTTAGCAATTTGTATTGCAGGTCTTATTATTACAGGTTTTGCAAGTGGAGTTTGGGAGATGATCTCTAAAATTGCTTTCGGAATGTAATAATTAGTTAACAGTTATAATTCGAAGAGCATGATCCGGAAGGGTCGTGCTCTTTTGTTTTAATATTTTTACCAAAGAATTTGTTTTCGTATTTTACGTTACGTAAATTGCGTAATGTAAAATACGAAATTATGAAAGAGAATCCTTTTTTAACTAGTGGATATTTACACCCCAAATACTTTTGTGATAGAGAGAAAGAAACGGCAAGAATACTTTCTGCAATCGAAAATCAGAGAAATTTAACTCTTTTTTCGCTTAGGCGAATGGGGAAAACAGGCTTGATAAAGCACGTATTTTATCAAATTGATAACGACAAATCGATTTTGCCTATTTATCTTGATATTATGCCAACGGCAAATCTGGCTGAGTTTACTTCCATTTTTGCAAAAGCAGTGTTTAGCGCGTTGGCCAAGCAGGATAGCACTATTAAGAAGTTGTTAACGGCTATTGCTTCGTTAAGGCCAACATTAAGCTATGATACTATTACTGGGGCTCCAGAGGTATCAATTAAGGTAGATAGTCAGAACGATGCAAATCATTCCCTTGAGGTTATTTTTCAATATATATCGACACAGAAAAAGTATATTATTTGCGCAATTGATGAGTTTCAGCAGATTTCCAATTACCCTGAACAGAACGTTGAGGCCGAATTGCGAAAACATATTCAGCAAATTCAAAATGCTACCTTCATATTCAGCGGTAGCCAAAAACACATGCTGTCCGATATTTTTTCTAGTCCAGCCCGCCCCTTTTTCAATAGCACTGAAATAATGGAAATTGGGAGAATAGACACAGATTTTTATTTTTCATTTATCAACGAGCAATTCCGATTAGGGAAGAAAAAGATTGATGCAGATGCACTAAAATTGATAGAGCAGTACACTTCGATGCACACCTTTTTTGTACAATATCTTTGCAATCGTTTATACAGTGAGAGTTCTGCTAACATTAGTTCGGATGAAGTAAGAAAAATATTTTTCACCATTTTAGCTGAGAATGAACCGATTTACTCTAACTATATTAACTTGCTTACACCTTTTCAACTAAAATTGTTAAGAGCCATTGCACGAAACAAGAGGCATCTAGGAATTACATCGAAAGAATTTATTATGGAGCACAGCCTTGGTGCTGCAAGTTCAGTAAATACTGGTATTAAAAGCCTTTTAGATAAAGAATTCGTTTATATCGAGGATAATAAATACTATTTGCTCGATCGTTTCTTCTCGGGTTGGCTAAGCAATATATAACTGTAAATTTTCGGTATTATCCGAACTTTTTAATTCAAAGCAAAAATCATTTTTTTCACACCATAATGGAGTTAACTTGGAGCATTAAATTTAAACTCCAAAACCATGAAATATTTTTCGTATGCTATTTGCATTGCGCTTGTTTTTGCTTTTTCAGGAAGAAGCAGCGCATGTACAATTATAGTTGCTGGTAAAAAGGCAACAGTTGATGGTTCAGTTCTTGTATCTCACTCCGATGGTGGAGCCGATTGTAAATTTAGAGTAATCCCTCGAAAGACTTACCCTAAGGGATCGAAAGCTCCTGTATACTGGGGAATTCAGGATATAAGACCATCAATGGATAGCCTAGGTAAAATTATTGGCTATATTCCACAAGTTGAGCAAACCTACTCATACATTCACTCTTCGTTGCCTCATATTAACGAGTTTCAGCTTGCCATTGGTGAAAGTACGCTTAGCCAACGCGAGGAGCTTAAGTTTAAATTTGGCGAGGGTGAGCAGATTATGACCGTTGAGCAGGCGATGCTTTTTGCTCTTCAGCGTTGCAAAACAGCCGTTGAGGCTGTTAAACTTATTGGAAATTTAATGGAGGAGTATGGTTTTCTTCCTTCCTGCATCGATGAATCTGAGGCACTTGCCATTGCTGATGCAAACGAGGTATGGATTTTTGAGGTGTTTGGCGTAGGCGTTTGGAAGAAATCGAGTGGTAAGCCAGGTTGTCTTTGGGCTGCAAAGAGACTCGCTGATGACCATGTTGCAATGATTCCAAATTGGAGTACTCTAAAGGAGATTGACACTACCCAAAACGATTGCATGGCGTCACCAAACTACAAACAATTTGCCATTGATAAAGGTTGGTATGATCCTGCTAGTGGCAAGCCATTTATTTGGCAAAAAGTTTATGCCCCAACATTACGCGAATGGGCAACATCGCGTTTTTGGTTATTTTATTCAACCTACGATCCCGATAATAAAAAGTACCCAAACCGTTCTCTAAAATCCCCCTTCGATGGTATGAATCCATATGTTCAGTACGTCGAGGAGCTAGATATGTATCCATTCTCTGTAAAACCAGTAAAGCAGATTTCTCATAAGGATATATTCAGTTTCTTTAGGTCAACTTTCGAAGGAACAATCTACGACATGACCTCCGACCCTGATTGGTATATTCCTGGCCCAGACGGAAAGATGGTTCTTAGCCCTCTTGCTACCCCATTCCCAACTCGCGATATGCAGAAGTTGCTCGATCTCAACTGGCGTAGAAATGTATCGCGCGGTGGCTTTGGTATGGTGGCTCAGCTAAGTTCTTGGTTACCACCAAGCATTGGCGGTGTTTATTGGGTTTATTTAGATAATCAGTTTGTTTCACCATTCGTGCCGATTTATGCTGGAGTAACCAAGATAAACCCGTTATACCAAACCTACGATCCTAAGAAATACAGCGATAAATCAGCACGCTGGGCCTACGACTTTGTTGATAACCTGATGTACCTAAAATGGCAGGATGCCTGGAAGGATGTAAAACCAGTTCGTGATTCTCTTGAAAATGCAACATTTGGTGAAATGGTTGATTTAGAAAAACGTGCCCTAGAAATATATAAAAAGAGTCCCGAAAAGGCTAACCAGCTGCTAACAGAATATGTTTGGAAAAAGATGGATCAAAGCGTTGAAACTTACGTTGATTTACGCAATTTACTTTTGATGAAGTATACCAATAATAAGCAGGGAATAAACTTTTAAAATTCAAACCCTATATGTTTTTATCTACAAGTATCGCACAGTTAACCTTTGTAATCTCTTTGCAAACCTCAAAATTGCAATTAGAGGTTAGATCGTTAACTGTATGATAGTTTGGATCATCAGAATTGGTAGTGAAAAATAGGGCTTTATAATTGTACAGGTAGAATGAATAGCTATCGCTATACTTTTGGTATCTATTATCGTTAATAGTCGTTAGGTTAGTGTATAATGTGCAATATTGCTGCGCATTTCTTCTATCATCGGTTGAGTTAACATAGTCAAGAATGTTAACACTATAATTTGTATTTCCTTGAGGCCAGTAGGCAATCATGTCGTTATTAAGCATAAGCTTAATGTCTTTTGAGTTTTCAGATGCTTTCCAAGCGTAATCATCACTCCCATATAATCCAAACTCTTCGGCTGCAAAGGCAACAAACTCAATTGTTGATTTTGGTGCAAAACCTTGTTGTTTTAAAACTCTTGCCACTTCAAGAGTTGCTGCAACACCACTTGCATTATCATTTGCCCCAGGAGCCGTACTGTATGAACCATCATCACCTATAATGCTATCGTAATGAGCACCCATTACATAGATACTATTTGGGCTGGTTATACCCTCAAGTTTTGCAATTACATTATACTGCCAAGTATTATAATATATTTGACCCCAATAAGGTTTTAAAGAAACATAGAATGAATCGAGCCTTACATCTGAATATCCATAGCTTATAAAACGATCTCTTATTTTTTTTGCAACTACTTTTCTATTTGATTTTAAGCCAAACCTCGAACCCATATTCTCAAGCCATTGTACTTTCTTTTCCAGGCTATCAGCGCTTATATTGTCGACTAATCCCTTAACATTTTGGTCAAATTCTATTATTTCAGAATTGTCCTCCTTTTTACAGCTGTTGATTGAAAAAGCTAATAGCAAAAAGGCAATAATTAGCTTTAAGTTCTTGAATTTTGGCATAGAAGGGGCCTTTAATTAGTAAAGAAATTTATCATAAGGATACCTTGTAGTATGTATATCCCTAACCAAACTGTAAATTTTTTGACGAAGTTCTTCAAGATTCGTTTTATGCTTTGCCGAGATAAATATCGATGGGGTATCGGTTTTTCCCATCCAAGTGTTTTTTAGGTCTTCTAAACTAAAATTTTCCTTAGATCTAGGGCTAAGGTCATCCTCTTCCTTTTCTACCCAATTATAGGCATCAATTTTATTAAAAACAATAAGTGTTGGTTTATCAGCAGCTCCAATTTCTTGCAGTGTTTTAACCACAACATTTAGCTGCTCTTCAAAAACAGGGTGTGAAATGTCAACAACATGTAAAAGTAAATCAGCTTCGCGAACTTCATCGAGCGTTGATTTAAACGACTCAACAAGTTGATGCGGAAGTTTTCGAATAAATCCAACAGTATCAGATAGGAGAAATGGTAGGTTCTCAAATACAACCTTACGGACAGTAGTATCGAGCGTTGCAAAAAGTTTGTTTTCAGCAAAAACATCCGATTTGCTAAGCATATTCATTATGGTTGATTTGCCCACGTTGGTATAGCCCACTAGGGCTACGCGTACTATACTTTCTCGGTTTTTACGCTGAGTAAACATCTGTCGATCTATTTTTATTAGCTCGTCCTTCAGCCTCGATATCTTTTCTCGGATAACCCTTCGGTCAGTTTCAATCTCGGTTTCACCGGGTCCTCTTAAACCTATACCTCCTCGTTGGCGTTCAAGGTGCGTCCACATACGAGTAAGACGAGGTAAGAGGAATTGGTATTGGGCTAGTTCAACCTGTGTTTTTGCATAAGCAGTTTTTGCACGTTGGGCGAAAACATCAAGAATTAAGTTCGTCCGGTCTAATACTTTCCGACCAAATTCTCGTTCAAGATTTCGTAGCTGAGTTGGTGAGAGCTCGTCATCAAAAATTATGAGATCAATCTCGTTCTCATCAGCATAAATTTTTATTTCTTGTACCTTCCCCGAACCAATAAAAGTTCCTGAGTTTGGGGTATCAACTTTTTGTACAAACCTTCTTTTTGTAATTGCACCAGCTGTTTCAGCTAAGAATTGCAGCTCATCAAGATATTCATAAACCTCTTCTTGAGTTTGCTTTTGCATGATAACGCCAACAAGGATCGCTGTTTCCTCCTTTTGCGCAGTTGAAATTGGGGTCGACATATTATTTTTTGACTCAGGATAAGATTTTGTGCAATATTAAATAAAAAAACCCTGATTTTTCATCAGGGTTTTTAAATATACTTAACACCTATAATTACTGAAGAACGAAGGTAATAGGGAAAGTGTACGATACACGTACTGGCTTACCTCTTTGCTTACCAGGATTCCATCTTGGCGAATTTTCAATAACGCGAATCGCTTCTTTATCTAACGCAGGGTCAACTCCACGAATTACGCGAACATTTGAAAGGCGACCATCAGCTTCAATAACGAATTGAACGAAAACACGACCTTGAATACCATTTTCAGCTGCTACTTCAGGGTATTTCATATTCTGTCCAACATACTTACGGAATTCGGTATTTGCATCACCGCCATTAAAGCCAGGCATCTCCTCAACAACAAGGAATACTTCCTCTTCCTTAACTTCTTGAACTTCTTCCTTAACTTCTTCAACAACATCAATTGCAGTATCATCGGTTACTGTCTCCTTAACATCATCGATAGTAGCAAGTGCACCTTTATCCTCGTTTTTAACAGAGTCAACAATAACTGGTGCAACGTATCTTACCTGCACCTGAGCTTCTGCTGGAGGAGGGGGTGGAGGTGGAGGCGCAATTTCTTGATTTGGTTGCTCTAGTTGCTCCATCTCAGCCGTTACAGCTTTTTCTTCTTTTTGATGTGTACGTTCGTTTACAGTGGCCATTACGTATGGAGTGATAATTACGCTGCCAAGGATAATTGTACCCACTAGCATCGCCCACAAAACGGTACGGTTGTACTTTTTGCGGATTTTATAAGCTCCATACTCCTTGTTCCTGAACTCGAAAACGATTTCGTCGAAAGAAGGAATATTTATTTGATTATTTTCCATAATGCTTTATCTATATGGGCTTTACTTTACAGGAGTTGATGTTGAACCAGCCATAGCCGTTTGCACCATCTTCTCTTCAACGTAATTAATGTCTACAATAGCATACCTTACAATACTGCAGATATCCATTTCATCAATAATATCAACAACATTGGCATAGCGAGCCTCTTTGTAAGCTTTTATTAGAACAATTGGACCCGAATCATCCGCCTTTTTAAACCTCTTGATATTCGCAAGCAATGAGTCACGGGTCATCGTAGGGTTATTCTTGATAGTTTCCTCTTTAAAGGCATTAACTTTTTTTGATAAAAGTTTATTTCTATCAAGGAGCATTTTACGAATTCCCTCATCGCTATAATTAGTTTCTTGTAAAACTGGAGGATTCTTTGGATCTTTAACCCTACCCGGATACCAAAAAATTTTATTTTCTGGACCAAGTATGATATTAATTGTTCTACTATCCTGAACAACCGGTGGTTTATCGCCTGGTTTAGGTTTTTCAGGAAGCACAATTTCCATTACTTTCGATTTACTGAAAGCAGTAGTAAGCATGAAGAAGGTGATAAGTAGACACATTAAGTCCACCATCGGGGTCATGTCGATGTGGGTAGAATGATGTTTGGGTCTTCTCTTTCCACCTTTCTGTTTTTCCTCTTGAATTATTTCTCCCATATCACTCTTCGCTTAAAGTTACTTTTGTGGCCTCAAGATTCGTAATAAGGTTAAACCTTTTTACGTTATTATCCTGCAAAATAGTTAGCACTTCTTTAACAATTGGATATGGAGCGTCGTTATCACCTTTAATACAAGCTTGTATTGATTTGTTAACGGTACGTGCAGCAAATATCCAAGCAGCTAGCTGATTGTCAGTTGAGTCGATAGGCATTCCTTTTTCTTGCAGTTTTTCCCTATCTTTTGCATCTTTCGTTTTCAGAAATGCCTTCATATTTTGAATGGGCATTCCAAACGATGATGGGTAGGCTTCGAATTGTTTTACCTCTTCGGGGGTGAAGGTAATTTTATACCTTTCTCCAACTAGATTTAGAACTTTACCCTTAAAATGGAGCGATGTATCATTTCCATTATCGAAGTTAAAGAATACCCTGCTGTCTTCTGAAATTAAAAGAGTCATGATATTCGCATCGGGGGCAGTTTTATCTGAAACCGAAAAAGGAGTATCAACAGGAGCAGGCTCAGGTTGTCTCATAGTAGTGGTTAACATAAGGAATGTTAATACTACTGAGAAAAGGTCAACCATCGGCGTCATGTCGATATGTGGTGACTTTGTTGGTAATTTAATCTTTGGCATGGATCGTACTTTTTGGGTTTAAGCCAAAAGTTAAATTCAAATTAGTTTTTTAAAGATGCTGCGAAAGTCTGGGTCAAGCTAAATCCAGCTTCGTCAATTTTAAATGTATAACCATCAACTTTTGATGAGAAGTAGTTGTACATTACGATAGCAATTGTTGAACCAGTGATACCAAATGCAGTGTTGATAAGAGCTTCA
This sequence comes from Bacteroidales bacterium, assembly GCA_051715525.1. Taxonomy (GTDB): domain Bacteria; phylum Bacteroidota; class Bacteroidia; order Bacteroidales; family Tenuifilaceae; genus UBA8529. The sequence goes on along the minus strand of JBPXJX010000678.1, from coordinate 1,238 downwards.
GAGATACCAGTAGCAAGTGCAAGTGCATCTGGAGCACCAGATTGTGCCAACGCAGCAAAAGCTTTAATCATACCAAGTACTGTACCGATAAGACCGATAAGAACTGAGATAGATGCTAAAGTTGAGAAGATAATCATGTTTCTACCTAACATAGGTAACTCAAGAGCAGTAGCCTCTTCAAGTGATTTCTGAATTGAAAGGATTTTTTGGTCTTTCTCAAGCTCTTTGTCATTCCTTAAATCATTGTAACGAGATAAACCTGCTCTCATAACATTTGCAAGAGATCCTTGTTGCTTATCGCAAGCTGCTAAAGCCTCGTCAATTTTACCTTCATTCATAAGGTTTTGTAGATTACGAACGAACGTGTTTAATCTACCTTTACCTTTTGCTCTTGCAAGGGTAATAAATCTCTCGAAAGTGAAGAAAAGAAGAACAAGAACGCAAGTCATAAGAATTGGAACGATTACACCACCTTTATAAATAATTCCTAAATAGTTACCTGGAAGTGGGTGACCTGCAGGGTTACCACCTTCGAAGTTAACAGGACTTCCCATAATAAAAAGGAATAGATAAAGGGAAATTGCGAATGCTATAAGAATAGCACTTGTTGCAAAAAGTGACGCAAACACGTCTTTGATTGAACTACCTTTTTTACTCATTGTCGTATTGTTTGGTTTGGTTTAGAATTTTTTTTTGAACTGCAAATATATATATTAATTTATTTTACCATTAAAGCAGCTCAGTATATTTTGATGTTTTACAATATGCTGAGCTGCAATATATTATTGTTGCTCAAGGCTAATATTATAGATTCTAGCCTTTGAAATAACCACTTCTTTAGTTTTATAACCCTTAGCGCTGACAATTAAAGCCTCGGAACCAGTAGGTATTTCGAATTGGTAAGCTCCAGTTGCATCTGTCCATGCTTCTGCTGCTGTATCCCTTACTCGAACCGATGCCCGAGCTATTGGTTCTCCAAATACATTTTTAATAATACCTTTGATTTCGTTTGGTTTCATCTTTGGCCCAGCATCTCTTGCTTTTATAACATTTGACATTGAAGTTGTTGCTGATTGATTTTTTGGGTCAATTTCGAGCGTTTTCTTATAAGATTCAATGGCTTTATCGAACTCACCATTAGAATAATAAGTTAGCCCTATTGAGTTATAACCAATGGTTTTGTATTCTTTGTTATCTGCAGTTAGATTTACTATCATGTTATAGTAATCTCTTGCTTT
>JBPXJX010000677.1:0-7126 GCA_051715525.1 Bacteroidales bacterium | reverse complement strand
TGGATAGTTCCCAGTAAATATCTGGTTCATTTGGAAAGTAAACAATTTTTAAATTTGAATATTCATCTTGAAAGGATTTTTGATCCTCGCAAATCTTTATTTTAGTAATCTTCTTACCTTCTGTAGTAGTAAATTCGATCTTAAAGTGGTCGAAACTATTCTTGCTTGGAATGAATTCAGTCTCTGCTGTTGTAACAATTCCTTCGGTTTTGAGTTTTCTAAAAATATTATAACTGCTGTAAAATTGATACGAAACAACAGAAAAAGAAACGAGTAAGCAAATTGCCAGAAGTTTAATGTGCTTAATTTTTAATCTTCTAATTTTGAAATTCTTAAACATCTAAAATATAGGATATCAAAAATTGAAATGATAATAAAAACTTCTTAAAGTTATTAAAAAGTAAATGTAATTACACTTAACTCCACTAAAGTTCTTAATAATTACTTAAAATGTATTTCCCTCGTTCAAGTATTCTTGAAAAGGGTAAAAGGCAAAGGAATAAGCAGTAATAAAACAAAACCTCGGCAAATTGCCGAGGTTTTTGTTTTATATCCCCAATGTCATCTGCGTTCCAGTATCTATTTCTCCATCCAATGGGTTGTCGTTATCATCGCCGTTAGAATCTAGATCTTCCTCATCTTCAGATGGTGGAAGTTCCTTTTGCAGAGGCTCAATAAACTTTACGGCCTTTACCTCGTTGGTGCTTAAACGTTTGCCTTTAGCTTTCCAGCCTTTTACGGCTATGAACTCGTAAACATCAACCTGTTCGGGATCTTTTTTAGCGTGTTTGCCCTTGAAGGTGATTTCGAGGCATGGGAAATCATCGTCGTTGATGGCAACAAACTTAGAACCTTCCTCCTCGGCAATGAACGATTGAGGTTTTTCCGATAGCTCGAACTGGAATCGTTTTAAGTAGTAGAAATCCTGCTCGCCATCGTAGTAAACTGCCGAGAATACCTTTTCGGCATCGAACTTCTCGATAATGATTGGGTTATTTTCGAATCGAACGGAGAAATCAAAGCCAGTTGTACAGTAAGTTCCGTCATTATTTACAACAAGGATCTTATCGCCATCGTGGAATTCACCAAGGTATTTACCACGGCTATCGGAGTTGAGACGAAGAACATCCTCATCAAGCCAAATTTGGTGACCTCCAAGGGTGCTCACACCCTTCTCTTTTATCTGAATCTTATGAATTGCGTAACGTGTAAAGATGTTACCCATTGAACTACGACCCTTAATAGCCAATTGGCTAAAATCAAGTTCGATTATCAGATTACGCAAGCGTGGTTTTGGCTTAAGGAATACCTTCAAAATCTCGGCTTCGCCGTTTGGGTTGGCGCTCATGTAAAGCACCTGAGAGCCTTCGGTTCCCTTACCAATATCGTACTCCTTATCGCGGGTAATACCAGTAATGGCGCAGCGTTTCATCATAATTGAGCCATTGCGTCCATCGCGGTAAACCACGTTGTAAATTGTACGCTGATCGTTCTTTTTGAATACTGCGATATGAATGATATCCTTACCCACAAACGCTTTATCCTGAACCTTTGAGATGTAGTACTTACCGCTCTTTAGGAACACGATGATATCATCGATATCAGAGCAATCAGCTACAAACTCATCCTTCTTAAGCCCAGTACCAAAGAAGCCCTCCTCTCTATTAACGTAAAGCTTTTCGTTTGCAACCACAACCTTTGTTGCCTCGATAGTATCGAAACTGCGAAGCTCCGTTTTACGCTCCTTGCCCTTACCATGCTTCTTCTTAATCTGCTGGTAGTAGTTTATGGTATATGGTATAATGTTTACAAGATGATTCTTAACCTCTTCAATCTCTTCAACTACTGCACGGATGTGCTCATCAGCCTTCTTTATATCGAACTTAGAGATTTTGCGAACTGGCTTTTCAGTCAATTTATGCAGATCCTCGCGGGTTATCAAACGCTTAAACAGCTTTTTATAAGGATTGAATCCTTTATCGATGGCATCGATAACTTGTTCCCAAGTTTCGGTATCCTTCTCCAACTCACGGTAAATCTTCTGTTCAAAGAAAATCTTCTCGAGAGATGAGAAATGCCAATCCTCTTCAAGTTCATCTAATCGATTCTTTAATTCCCAAGTAAGAAGGAATTTTGTGTGATCGACCGATGCTTTAAGAAGATCTTTAGCCCCCATAAAGCGGGGTTTATCTTGATAAATTACGCATGAGTTAGGCGATATCGATGTTTCACAATCGGTGAACGCGTAAAGCGCATCGATTGTAACATCGGGCGATACATCAGCAGGGAGATGAATAAGAATCTCTACATTCTGTGATGTATTATCGTCAATCTTTTTAATTTTGATTTTACCCTTATCGCTAGCTTTTACTATTGAATCGATAAGCGTAGATGTTGTTTTCCCAAATGGAAGTTCGGTTATAGATAAGGTTTTCTTATCAATTTTTTGAATTTTAGCACGAACCTTAACTGCACCACCTCGCAATCCGTCGTTATAGCGTGTACAATCGGCCAAGCCACCGGTTGGGAAATCGGGGTAAAGTTCAAAATCTTGGTTCTTTAAATAAGCAATGGCAGCATCGATTAGCTCGATGAAGTTATGTGGAAGAATCTTTGATGCCAAACCAACCGCAATACCCTCAACACCCTGTGCAAGCAGCAAAGGGAACTTCATTGGAAGGGTAACTGGCTCCTGATTACGGCCATCATAGCTGAGCATCCACTCGGTAGTCTTCACGTTGAAAGCAATATCGAGCGCAAATTTCGACAAACGAGCCTCTATGTAACGAGGCGCAGCAGCGCTATCGCCAGTAAGAATATTCCCCCAGTTTCCCTGTTGATCGATTAGCAACTCCTTTTGACCTAGTTGTACTAAAGCATCGCCTATTGAAGCATCGCCGTGCGGGTGAAACTGCATGGTATGACCGATGATGTTTGCAACCTTATTGTAGCGACCATCATCGAGGCGTTTCATTGAATGAAGGATACGACGCTGAACAGGCTTTAGCCCATCGTCGAGGTGCGGAACGGCGCGCTCAAGGATTACATATGATGCATAGTCGAGAAACCAACTTTTGTACATCCCCGAAAGGTGTACTTTTTTGGAAGTATCGCCTGTTATTTTAGCTATTCGGGCATGTTCATCGGGTGAAGTTGAACGAGTATCGTTCATTAACTCATCCGCCTCAAAATCATCTAAACGCATTCTATTAGTTGTCAGTTGTTAGTTATCAGTTGACAGTTAATACAAGTAACCTGTAACTCGTAACTATTATATAAATATTTTTTACTACGCGACTTTATCAGCCACTTCCTCTTCAAGTTCTTCCTCAAGTGGTGGTTTCGACTCCTCTATAATATCCTCATCAATCCTTAGATTTTCAATAATAAAGTCTTGCCTTTCAGGAGTGTTCTTTCCCATATAGAAGCTAAGAAGATCGGCAATAACATCCTCGCGGGTTAAGCGAACGGGGTCGAGACGAATATCCTCACCTATGAAATTCTTAAACTCATCGGGCGAAATTTCTCCAAGACCTTTGAATCGGGTTATCTCAGGATTTGGACCCAGCTCCTTAATGGCTTTCTCCTTCTCATCTGGACTGTAACAGTAAATTGTTTTCTTTTTATTTCTAACTCTAAAAAGAGGGGTTTGCAGGATAAACAGATGCTCCTGACGTATTAAATCGGGGAAAAACTGCAAGAAGAATGCAATAAGTAAAAGGCGAATGTGCATTCCGTCCACATCGGCATCGGTAGCAATTACAACCTTGTTGTAACGAAGGTTTTCAATATCCTCTTCAATATTTAATGCAGCCTGTAATAGGTTGAACTCCTCGTTTTCGTAAACCACCTTTTTAGTCATACCATAGGTATTTAGCGGTTTACCACGGAGCGAGAATACTGCTTGGGTGTTCACATCGCGTGATTTTGTGATTGATCCACTCGCCGAATCACCCTCGGTGATGAACAGCGTTGACTCAATGCCCTTTTCATCTTTTGAATCGAGATGAACCCGACAATCGCGCAGTTTCTTATTGTGAAGGCTTGATTTCTTGGCGCGTTCGCGGGCTAATTTCTTTATACCCGAAATCGCTTTGCGCTCCTTTTCTGCCTCAAGTATCTTTTGTAAAAGTGTTTGAGCAACCTCGGAGTTACGATGCAAGTAGTTATCGAGCGCTGTTTTTACAAAATCGCCGATATAATTACGAACACCAGGGCCATTGGGGCTCATATCCTTGCTACCCAATTTGGTTTTGGTTTGCGACTCGAAAACGGGATCCTCAATACGAACACTTAAAGCACAGATAATGGATGTACGAATATCTGATGCATCAAAATCCTTCTTATAGAAACCGCGAACAGCGGTTACAAAAGCCTCGCGGAAAGCAGCAAGGTGCGTTCCCCCCTGGGTTGTATGCTGACCGTTAACAAATGAGTAGTAATCCTCGCCATAACCGTTACCATGAGTAAAAGCAATCTCAATATCCTCGCCTTTGAGATGAATGATTGGATACAACCCTTCACCGCTCATATTCTCATTTAGCAAGTCGTGCAAGCCGTTGCGAGAAATGAACTGCTTATCGTTGAAGTTGATTATTAAGCCTGTGTTCAGGTAAGTGTAGTTACGAAGCATCGTCTCTACATACTCATCCTGAAAGTTAAAAGTGCCAAAAATGGTATCATCAGGAAGGAACTCAACGATGGTTCCATTCTTTTCGCCATTGCCTTCAAAATCTTTTTCGGAGAGAACCTTACCTCCAGAGAATTCAATAATTTTGCCTTGCCCCTCGCGGATACTCTGAATTTTAAATGACGCCGAAAGCGCATTAACAGCCTTTATACCAACCCCGTTTAGACCAACCGATTTCTTAAAAACCTTGGAGTCGTACTTGGCCCCTGTATTCATTTTCGAGGCAACATCGAGCAATTTCCCTAGCGGGATACCACGGCCATAATCGCGAATACGAACAAACTTATCGGTAATCGACACATCAACGCTTTTACCGAAACCCATCATGTACTCATCGATAGAGTTATCGAACACCTCCTTTAGAAGAATATAAATTCCATCGTCGGGTTGGGTACCATCACCCAACTTCCCGATATACATCCCCGGACGAAGCCTAACGTGCTCCTGCCATTCGAGCGTTCTAATATTATCTTCTGAATAGCTAGTATTTACTGACATTACAAAAAAGTTTGATGCAAAAATACAGAAATATTCATGGTCAAAAACAAAGTTAGCGGATTTAAATATCAACAGGGGTTAACGACTTATAAACCGTGTGGTTATAAATTTTAGATTAGTTTTTAATCAGCAGCATGATGACCCTATAAGCAAGGTAGCATAAGAAAATATAGAAATACAACACCCTCTTAGTTTTCAATACTTTAAAGATATAAATGCAAGGTGATTTATCATTACATTAGACGAACTATAAAACCTAAACTAATAACCAATGAACTCAAAGTTATTAATTGTAATAGCGACGTTAACATTATTCTCGTGTAAAAATTCAAAACAAGAAATCAAAAATCTCGAAACATTTACCAAAATTTATGGGTATGTACGCTACTTCCACCCAAGCGATGAGGCATCAAAAATCGATTGGGATAAGTTTGCTATTTATGGTTGCCAAAAAGTTGAAAAGTGTCAAAATTGCGAAGAGCTTATTATTGCACTCGATTCGCTTTTTAAACCAGTTGCCCCATCAATAATAATATATAAAACCGGCGAAAATGTTACTTTCGATACCTTATCAATCTCTCCTGGCAAATCAGGTAATTTAAAACCAATATGCTGGCAACATATTGGATTAAATCCCGGAACCGTTTATACAACCTATCAAAGTGCCCGCACCAATCGCCCAATAAAAACTAAATTCTTTATGCCAAAATTCTTTTCGTCAGGCGATTTTTGTGCAACAATTGATATCAGCAAATATGCTGGGAAAGAATTTGTTTACAGCATAAAAGCAAAACGAGAATCGAAGTATGGTATCAGTAATATTTGGGTACGTTTTATTGATAAGTATGGCAGTCCAATTAAAATTATAAGATCTGACTCAACAACAATTGATAAGGAGTGGAAAACTTATGAAATTAAAGGTAAAATTGAAAATAATGCAGTAAAGCTAACACTTGGAGTTAACTTGAGAGAATATGGAATTTTGTTTTTCGATGATGCTGAAGTTAAAGTTAGAAATACTGCTGGCTGGGAAACAATCTTTTTCGACTCCTTTGAAAAAAATGATGAGGACCTGAAGCCAAATGGTTTTAATCTTGGAATGGGAATAGGACCAATGGGCTCAGACGGGTACGAGATTGCTACAAAGAAAGTCGGTAACAATCTTTGCATTAGGTTTCAGAGTGGCAACTTCTCGGAAATTTCCGAAATGCCTTCACAGCCTCTATTCAAAGATATACCCAAAGATAACGAGTTAATCAAAAAAGATATTGGTAATGGCGTATCGTGCTATATCCCATTAATCCTTTACGGCGACAGTCTTCAAACTTTTCCAGCCGATAGTGAAAAGTTCTTGATGCCACTACAAGATAAGCTCAATGTTATTGATTTGGCACAGGCTTCTGGCGATGATCTTTATGTTCGACTAGCTGATGTTGTTATACTTTGGAATGCAATACAGCACTTCTTCCCATACTTTGAATATCTTGATATAGATTGGAATGCTCAATTAGCCACAGCATTACAAAAAGCCTATGAGGTGGAAAATGCTTTCGATTTTCACATAGTTCTTGAAAAAATGTTAACTGTACTAAAAGATGGACATGCCCAAGTATACATGCCCGATAACATTGGCGAAAACTACTTTTTACCTCTAAAATGGGAATGGATTGAAAAACAACTGGTTGTTACCAAGGTATTCGATGATAAAATCAATATACACAAGGGCGATATTATAAAATCGATTAACGGACAACCTGCAAAAGAGTATTTTGATGAAATAAGAACTTATACACCATCTTCCACGGATGGAAATTTTCAGTATAAATCCAACATAAGTTCTCTTTGGGGTTTTAAAAACTCAACTGTAACCTTGGAATATTTAGATTCAACTAATAGTTTAAAGAGTATAGGGTTATTAAGAGAAATAGATTATAAAAA
>JBPXJX010000676.1:0-5776 GCA_051715525.1 Bacteroidales bacterium | reverse complement strand
TTGGAGTATAATGCGCTATTTCTTTTCCCCAATTCCAAAATTCTTGTAAAAATTCTTCATAAATTTTGTATTGGTTGCGTTCAGTGTCGAATGGTGTCGTGCGGTGTCGAATGGTGTCGTGCGATGTCGAGTGGTGTCGTGCGGTGGCAGACATTTTGAACTCAGAAAAGTCAAAACATCTTATTTTCCATTGATTTACTCCATAAAACCATCATTTTAAGGCTTTTCATACTGCAAACACCATGTTTTGTAGCAGCAAACACGATCACTTTTTTACAATCAATAGCTTTTTGTCAAAGTTTTCGCCATTATTTCACTTTCTTATGAGAGATTTCAGTGATATTAGCCCTTTTTTATGAGTGTCAGATTTGTCAGATTTCATTGAGGGCAAAACTCCCACAAACAAGCCATCCACAACCTGCAAAAGGTGCAAGAGAGTACCCATTTTCGTACAACTTTACATAACGTGAACTATATTACTTCAGCAAATTCATGCTATTTGATTGTTAAAATGAGATGTATTGCACAGAAATATCTCTTCCTTGATGATGGCTTGGCTCGCAAACAAGCTGAAATACCCCAAAAACACCTCAAAACTTACTGAAAACCTACTGAATATATGCTCAATATCTGCCCGAGGCATGCTCAATACCGATAAAAGACCTTCAAAACATTTACTTAAAACTTACCGAAAACTTACTTAAAACTTACCGAAAAACTACTTGAAACTTACTTCCAGACTCAAAAACTTGAACATTTATAACAAAAATTCATCGTTTTTTAGTGAAAAATCATCATTGTCTATGGAAAAATGCTCATTTGCAAATGTGATTTCTGTGTTTTTGTATAGATAGGGCTTTGCTCAAAGCATTTTTTAGCAATACGAAGCAGTTCTATTAAGAAGATTGCCGGTGTTTGCATGATATAGGCAGGCACTCATTGTTTGTGAACGTAGTTTCAGAGCAAATATGAATAAAATCGAGTACCATGTCATCTATACAGCCCTTCGATTCACTTTACTTTCTGTTCTTCGCAGGCATAGAGACATTTCCTTCTCTCCTATTTGGATGGATAAGCAAAGTTTTGTAGTTTTGGGGAAATGAATGGACATTTTGCGTCAATGCGAGAGTTGTGCCGCCATTAGGCATAACTCAAAGGATTTACTCAATTACTTCATTGACAAACTGCGTTTGCATTCAGTAACTACGCAAATCCGCCTCCCGTTATGTGCTATTTTAAGACTAACAAAGATTGCTAAAAATGAACATAGACCAATTAGACTATAAAACAGTTAAAAATGTATTAGACGGGATTTCGACAATTTCGACTCAAACTGCAATGACACTTATGTCTTCAACAAAAATGAAGATATTAACTAAAGGCACATTAATTGAAACCGTTGGAGAACATATCAAGTATCAATTTATAGTAATCAATGGCATAATCAGAAAATACCTAGTAAATAAAAAGGGAGAGGAATTTACAGTTGACTTTTTTACCGATGGTTGTGCCATTACACCATCACTTTTAAGAGGCATAGATTTCATCTCATTTGTTAACCTCCAAGTAATAAGCCAAGAAGCAACAATTCTTTTCTTTGCTAATAATGAAATGGAATCTACCATGCAGGGGAATAAAGATTTGGAACTATTTGGTTATAAAGTGATGATGCTAGATGCATATAAAAGAGCTGAAAGGGAGAAAATACTTCTTACTTCGAATGGTTCAGAAAAACTTGTTTGGTTTCGGGAAAATTATCCCAACTTGGAGAATAAAATACCACATTACTTTATAGCCTCCTTTTTAGGTATGACCCCTACCTCTTTGAGTCGTATAAGGAAACACAAATAAAGTAAGTTTAAGAATATTTCTTGCCAAATGTAAATGGTCTTCTTGTAAACTAATGATATCTTTGCCAAAAATTTATGATATCATGTTTGGCGAAAATGAAATGGACATTTATTCTAATGGCTTTCACACTTCTAAGTTGTGAAAAAATAGACGACATCGGGGTTCTGGTTCCCCCGACAGTTGACCAAGACCCTAAATTACCAAGCGTTTCTATAAATGTGGCAGGTAGACAGCGACTCATTCACGTCCGTACGTTTGGTAATACAACCAATCCGACACTTTTTGTTCTTCATGGTAGTTTTACAGACACTAGGGCATATCGTAATATTTGTGAAAGTCTTGCAGAAAAATATTACGTAGTAATTTGGGACCAAAGAGGTTGCGGACTTTCAGAACGCATTACAGAAAATGAATTCACATTAGCAACAGCAGTTGAAGAAATCAATGCTATGAAAAGTATTTATTCACCTAATCAAAAAGTGACGATTATCGGACAATCTTGGGGTGGTGGTTTGGCTACGCTTTATACTTCAAAAAACCCTGAAAAAGTAAGACAACTTTTGTTAATTGAACCAATGCCACTTAAAGATAGTGATATGCAAAAAGTTTATAAAAACATTGTAGAGTTCAGTTACGACAACGGAACATGGAACAATTTAGCTAGACAAGGTCAGGCAATTAGTCCTCAAGACCATGAACAAATAGACTACCGTGCTATGATGATACTTCACAGTACAATGACTTCAGGTTACCATTGTGATGGTAATAATCCACCAGAATGGCCAATTCATCGTGTGGGTGGATACATAGAATACATTAGAAACAAAAGGCTAGGAAGTGCAGAAGGAACAAGCTATACATTCCATTATAGTTTTGTAGATGGAATTCAGTCATATGCAGATACTGTATTAATTTTAGGTGGTTCTTGTAGTTCATTGGGTTATGCTATGCAAAAACAATATTCAAAACCTCATTTTCCCTATGCAGAAGTAGTTGAAATCAAAAATGCAGGTCATCGGATGAATATGGAAAAATTTGAAGATGTAATGCTTGCCATTAAAACATTTTTAAAAGAATATTGAAATGAAGCACTATAAGTTCATTTTGCCATTAATGGCGCTTTTTCAACTTTCAGTAAAAGCACAAAACTTATTTAGTTTGCTCAGTGATGGACAACATATTGTTTCAGCTGGTGTTAATGCCAATCCTAATCTAAATGTAAATGCAGACTATCTTTATGCCCTCCAAGAAAAACAAGGAACCATTCAAAGGTTTGGCATTTTAACTCAAGTTAATTTTCCATTATTCTCTCAATCAGGATTTGACTTTGATTTTCGTATAGGAGCAGGAACTTTTATTAATATTAAAAGTCAGTTTAAGGCATTGACGGGCATATCCTGGAACTTATCAAGAACAGCAGACCTCAATGGCAGATATTATCATTCAGGTTTTAAACTTGACTTATTGCCTGGGTATTATGGAAAAAATTGGGCGTTTGCACCTCATTTGTCTTTAAACTACCAACCGTTTATAAATATCAAACATAGCTATTATGCAAAAAAGGCATTTCAGGACTTATACCCTAGTGCCAATGGAAAATTTATTTCACCTAAAGACGGTTGGTTTTACCAAAACAATTTGACTTTTCAAACTGGAATTGGGGTAGCTTATTTTCAATCAAATTGGAATTTGAATTTGACCGCTGGATTTCAATATCAACCAAATAGACTTGGCCTAATTTCACTTCCTGACATCGGTATAATGCCATTTTATGGTGGACTAAACTTTGGTTATAACTTATCGAAGAAAGAGTAAGAAAAACGGCCCATAACAGCCGTAACTGTTGCACAACTCATCGGTGATTGTTTAGAAAACGTGGGATCATGGGATAAAACGTGGGGTCACTATGAGTTTGGATAGCTGTCTGAGGGGAGTTTATCAAGGTTAAAGCAGTCAAAAGTGTGCATAATATACCATTTTTCCGAACACGGCAATCTGAAAAACTCTCAAAAAGATGTAAAAAACTCTCAAAAACTCTCAAAAACTCTCATTTCTTCTCAAAAACTCTCATTTTTTCTCGTAGGGCTCTAAAATGAAGTTTTTTTTACGGTTTTAGGATAGTTCTATAGGCAAAACCTTGATTATAGCAAAGAATGTATGAATGTTTTGGCAAGAAATGGATGTTTGAACGGAGAAAAAGCAAGATTGATGAGAAGATATAACGTAAAAACAGTGTTTTGCCTGTTCCTTTTTGTATCGTATGGTTCCTAAAGGTTTCTTTTTTCTTTGTTTTGTTCAAAACATTTGCAATAACAGCATCTTTTTGCTTAAAGTATTCAAAATCCATGCTTCATTCTTTCCGTCATTGCCTTCTTTGCTTCATAAACTATTGCCATATCTTTCTAACCATTGTATAGATTCTTTGTAATTTGGGTAATATGCTTTTAGCAAAGTCCAAAATTTGGTAGTGTGGCTCATTACGACTGTATGTAAAAGTTCATGGAGTATGATATAGTCAATAACATGGTCCGGTGCTTTTACGAGTTTCCAGTTAAGTGAAATGTTCTTTTCATTTGAACAATTACCCCACTTTGTTTTTGACTCTCTTATAAAAAACTTACTATATCGCAGTTTGAATTTTATCGAAAGTTCTTTGGTTCGTTTATACAAATGTTTTCTGGCTAAAGATCTATACCAATCTTTTTGAACTTTTATGTCGAGCAAATCTTTGTTTGATCTTATTGTTTTGTGTTCATGGTCAATGATAACTTTGTCAGCATAAGTAGGATCGTAAAAATAATTGTAGCGTGTACCGAATAATAGTATTTGGTTACGTTGCAATTCAATACTTGACATTCGATTGAAATACTTCAGGTTGGTGTCAATCCACTTTGCTTTCGTTTTAAGCATTGAAGCGATGTCTTCGTCTGAAAACGTAGGCGGTGCAATAATTCGCACCTGTCCGTCTTCACTTACTCGAAGTCGGGCGTGTTTTATATCCTTGCGAATTAATATGTAGTTATCGGGTAGCTCCATTAACTCAGATTGTAATTCTGTAAAACTGCTTTCATTATTTGCTCTATTATTTCTTCATTGCTGTCAATCTTCATTTCTTCAAATTTTGGATTTGCGGACAACAATAAAATTTCATATTTCAAGCGGTCAAATTCTCTTGGTACTTCTTGCCAACCGTTGTAAATCTTGTTTTTGATTTTCTCAGCTGCTTCAAATGAAAAGTCTCTTACCAACTCATCATTGAAGTCTGCTCCACTTTGATTTTTAATAATCGTATAGAACTCAAAACTGCCTTTATCAGGGAAACCCATTTTTGTAGGTAATGAAGCAACTTCATCTAATTCTGTATAAAGGGAACCCAATTGATTTAAAATTTCTTCAATTGCCAAACTTTCTTCTTGCTTCTGTTTTATTAATTCATCTAAGCGATTTTGGAACTCTACATAAATTGCACTGTTCACTTCGTTTTTACGGATAACAGTTTCAATATCTCTAATGATTTTCTCCGCTTTATCCGAAGGATTCAGTTTAATCTCCTTTAACTTATTCAGATAATCGGAATCAATGGAAATGGAAGGCAAATGTCCCTTGAAATTCAATAGTTTGGTACTTTCTTGAATGAGCTTTCTTGTTTTTGCGGCATAGATTTCCGCATCAAAATCTAACCGTTTAAATTGTTCTAAGTAAAGTTCATAAATCTCATTGAGCAAGACGTATTGTATTTTCGATTCTCGAAGTGCCGGGTGCGGTGAAATAGACTCCCATAACTGTACTACTTCTTTGACAGAATTTTCAAATTTTCCGTGATCTATTTCCGATAATTTTCTTACGATTGCCATCGTGCACCCATAACTGTCTTCTAACGTTATTTCAGCAAATGGCTTCAACGCCTCTTCTAATACTTTTGGGA
>JBPXJX010000675.1:0-11377 GCA_051715525.1 Bacteroidales bacterium | reverse complement strand
TCTTTATAAGCGATTCTCTAATAAGTTTTCGTAGTTCTAATTGCTTATTCTGCAATACCATTCTTGATGTTGGTCTATTAAGATCTCGATATTTACACTTAATAGGACTTACGCCTAGTTTGCCATTTTTATCTGTTTTTGCCTCAACGCAAACTCTTAAAGGTAGCGGGCTCTCTATGAGAGAGATATTGTAGTCGTAGGTCATATCAATATTGTGCCTACCAGCAATTACCACTTTATATTTATCCATTACAACCATAAATGGATAAACATCGATTTCCTTTTTAAATATTGTAAACTCTGCAGATATACTATCTATTTTGTTTTCAGTCTTTTTATTAAACATCATGTATTTTGAAATAGTACTAAATGTCTCCCCATCAAGTACAACAAGATTGTTCCCTTTTAAAGATGAAACACCTCTTATTGTTGACATTTTGGGTTTATAAGTTGAATCCAAGTAGGTTTCGGCAGCAATATGATATTCAGCTGTACCTTTAAATGACCTAAGCATTGGCATAATGGAGTCAATTGATGGAAGCATCTTAATTAGCTTATCAATTTCGATATCTAGCATATGGTAGCTGAAACCTGCATAGATATGGTTTTTAAGTGGAGTCTTGTACATCAAAGTAAGTTGCATTTTTGATGCAGGGGTTGTAAAAAGCATATCGTCAAGTACAAGGATTCCATCTTTAACCCTTAGTTCGCCTGATATGTCTTTTGCAATTTCGTTACCAAAAAGTACTTTGCTAATATTTGTTTGGAGTGTGAAATCGATTCCTTTTGGTACCATAAATGGCCCTGTCGAAGATGGTTGTGATGTTGTATCAGGGCTTCCAATTCCACTTGTAAGGTTCATCATTTTTAGCACATCAGTTTGATTGGATACAAAGCTGAAATTCCCTCGTAACAATGAATCTTTCTTAATGTACGATTGAATATTGCTAAGCGTTCCCGATAGACTAAAATCTGATTTATCAATTTTAATTTTGCTCTCTTTTATATTGAAAGTTTGAGGATCAAAATCCATTTTTACTGATGGAATTTCAATGGTTTCATTGAGCATAGATGTTGAAATTACACCTTTCTCCATATCAAGAAATCCCTTTACATACCATTGTAGAAAGATATCTTTTTGGGTTGGATCGTTGGTAACATCCGATTGCATATTTATTTTGCTCACGGTTATGCTATTACTCTGCCCCGATTTAATATCTAAATTTCGACCTGAGTAGGTGAGTCTTATTTTTGGTTTTGTTGAATAATCTACAACATCAGCAAAAACCTGACCCTCGTCCATCTTAACAACATTGGTATCCATTTGCATGGCGAGGTTGTTACCAGAATATTCAATCTTAATATTAGGTGTAGCCATAAAATTAGTCACATCGGCATTAAGCTTTGCCTTATTCATTTGAACGTGCATGTTTTTACCCATGCTTGCTTCCATCCTGCTATTGCTATAATCTAGTAAAATCCTATCCTGTTTTTGAGGCCCTTTTGCCGAATACATGGACAGATTTCCGCTAGGTTTTAGCAAGCCAACTTTCATTGTATCCATGCTAGCCGATAGCGTATCGAGCGAGAACGAGCAGGCAACATCTGGTAACCTAGTGGTATCCATTATATCCGATGTTTCGAGGTTTATAAGCGCATTTCTTAGAAATGCTTTATAGCCTTTTGTAGTTCCAGCCTCTAGATCGTTGGTACTTATCTTTGTTCCAAGGAACTTCGATATCTTATTCGATTTATTAGCATTAGGCAAAGAGAAATCAATGGTCGATTTATTGGTTTTCATGTAGATAGTATCGTAAACCAGATCGAAGTTAGAGACAGTAACTGAACCAGAAATAATCATCCTATCGATTAGCATTTTTTCCATTTGCGACATAGAGAAAGCAGTTCGAACTTGACCTGATGCATTTCCATTCACTTTCATTTTTAAATCGGCAGGAATCATTGTTGCAAACTCAGAAAGGGTGAGATTTGCATTGGATGTTAAATCCATATAAATATCAGAGAACAAGTGGTTAATTGTACCTCTTGTTCCCAATGAAGATTTTGGCGTATTTGCGCTAAACTGGTTGATTCTGAAATAGGTGATGTCATCGTGAGTGATATCAGAATAGAATGTGAAATCACCTTTCATGTTGCTTAATGGGATTGGGAAGCTGGCATATTTAAGGTCACCTTCGTGCATTACAACATGCAAATCCATTAGGGGCATAACTGTATCGCAGTAGAAACCCGTAATCTTACCGTTGGATGAGGCAACGCCCTTTAGGTCAACACCCTCAACATACGATTGGTATGAGGGAGGAATAAGCGCCATGGCGCTTGGAATAGGGAATTTCTCGCTTTTATATATGATATTGGTATTTATTCGATTGTTTTTCGAATCATTTTCAACGGTTCCGCTGAATGTGAGGTTTATATCGTTTACTGATGCTTGGGACTCACCAAACTCCATCAACATTCTCGACATTACAAACTTTGCAGGTGATTTAAGTTTAATGGAAGTGTTTTTGAAGTATTGTTCTCCATCGTAGTTGAACGATAAAACGCAGTCGTTCACATTCAAATTCATGTTCAATGTATCTGATATCAACTTGCCGTTAAATCCAACCTCAAGTTTTTTGATATCGGCTAGCATCTTTTGCGATTTATCGTTGTATGACAACGATATGTTTTTTAGCTCAACATTTTTTATATCGATAATTTTAAAAGGCATTTCAGATTTAGCAGTATCAAGTATAGCAGTTGTAGTATCTGGAGGGGTTATATCGAAGTTGGCGCGTCCAATGCTATCAACATAAACATTTATCTCGCCATTGGCGAGTTGTAATTCGTTTAGGACTAGCTCATCGCGCTTCCACCATGCTCCAACATCTACAATACCAACAATCTTCTGTGTTCTTAAAAGCGTGTCGGACTGGGCTCCTTTTACAGGATTAATAAGCGCAAAATCGCTCACCTTTAGCCCGAATTTTGGGAAAGTGCTAAAAAAGGTGAGTTCAACCTCTCCAATCTCAGATTTACAGGTTATGTAGTTAGCTGCCTGCTTACGAACATATGGGGTTAGCTTTTCGGGTGTGAACACAAACCAAATAGCAATGCTTATTGTCACAATTAAAAGAAAAAGCACAATTGCTAAAGCAACCCCAATTCTTTTAAAAACTTTTTTCATCGACATATAATAAAGTTAAATTGATGGAATTATGTAATTAAATCCCATTACGCTAAATTTTGCTTTTTTTTAAAGAAAACGCAGTAATTTTTTAAAAAAATTATTGCTTAGAAAATGAATGGCTTACTCCAAAATCATCTTTGTATTTTAGCGTTGTAGATGTAAGTTCGGTTACAGTATAGTATTTTGGAACATTTTCTTGACCAAGTTCCATAATATGAATTTGTGTTAAATCAGATTTGTCTAATGTCCAAGTAAATTCTTGTGCTAATTCCTCAGTAACACCATCAGAGGTATCCCAAGTTGCACCTTTCCCATTTGAATCATATCTTTCATATACAGTTCCCGATTTCCATTTGCCAATGAGTAACGTCTCATCAAATGATTCCTCTTCCTTTTTACAGGAGTTGAATATTATTGCAAATGACATGCAAACTAATAATCCTACAATTATCTTTTTCATCGCTTTAGGTTTTTATTTGTGATTAATAATTATTCTTTAGTCTCAAATTAACGATTCATTTTACTGTGTAACTTACGAATCTTAAGATAAAGGAATTCTTCTTTTTCGCCGAAGTTAACAAAGTAGTTGTTAATCATATGATTAAGAAGATACGAAGGTTTTCCATAATCTACCCGCAATAGTGCACTGTAAATATATGCTCTAACATTAGGATCTCGATTTTTTGCCTCTTCTAATATCCATATTGTTCGTGAAACTTTATCGTTGGTGTTCAGCTTATTAAGAGCTTTGGCAATAGTCCCGCTATCAATTTTCATAAGCATCTCAGAGGAAACGGCTTTAATGTACTTCTTTAGTTGCACCTCATTTCCCGAAAGGATTATCTTGTATAAAGATAAATCAGAGTTTATCGATCGGGTAATAGTATCATTTGAAAGTATATTGTGCTGAATGGATTGGTTTGTGGCGTTTCCATTAATTACAATTATAATAAGGAGTGTTAATGTTTGCAGTTTTAGTCTCATGCTATAAGAATTACCATTAGGTTTGGTAAAAAACCAAATTTATTAAAATTGAGCTAACCAATACAATTTATGAGCCAAAAATTACAATTATTGCTTAAAGAAGTTGGGTGTACTAAACTCTAAATTCTGATTGTTTTGATCGGAATAGATAAAGTATGCATCAATTTCGGGATGAACTTTTAAAAACTCTTTAGCTTTTTCAACTCCCATAACCATAAACGCAGTGCAGTAGGCATCGGCAGTTGTACAATCATCTGCAATTATACTTACGCTTAAAAGTGAATGGTGAACAGGGTAACCTGTTTTAGGATCGATTGTATGTGAATATTTTATACCATCCTTGATGAAGTATTTTCTATAATTCCCAGAGGTTGAAATGGATTTGTTTACGAGTTGAATTTTATGCTGAATTGTCTGTGATGATGTATCGTTGGGAGCAGGTTTTTCGATACCAACAACCCAAGGATTATTACCTTCTTTTGCTCCGCTAGCTCTTACTTCGCCTCCAATTTCAACAATAAAGTTGTTACAGCCATTTTTAATAAAGTATTCTGCTACTAAATCAACGGTATAGCCTTGGGCAATGGCATTAAAGTCAATTTTAATTTCGGGAAATTTCTTAACAACCTTGCCATCGATAATAGATATGTTTTTGTAGCCCACAAATTTTCTTAAGCTATCAACCTGAAAATCGGTAGGCATTTTCTTGGTTTTAAACCCAAAGCCCCAACGACGAACCAAATCACCAACAGTTATGTCGAAACATCCGTTTGATAATTCAGAGACCTCCATCGATCGATTGAAAATATTTATAAAATCTTGATTTAGCAACACCTCCTCATTTCTATTTACCTTCAGAATAATTGAGTTTTCTTGATAGGTTGAAGCGGTGTAGTTAATTGCGTTAAAAATGGAGTCAATACCAAGCTTAAGCTTTTGGCCATCATCTTTATTGTAGAACTTAATTGAGAAGGTTGTGCCTTGTGTAAAACCTGTATAGGTAACCATATCCTTTTTATTGCTATTGCATGATATTAGCAATGCAACAAGCGAGAAGTAGAGTATGTTAGTCTTCATTTTCAACTTAATTATTTCTCTATATAATGCTTAAATCAACACCCAATGCAATTAACACCAAAATGATAACTCCTACTACAATGCGATAATACCCAAATGCCTTAAAACCATACTTTGTTAGAAAATCGATAAAAAATTTAATGGCAACCATTGCAACTATAAATGCAACAATATTACCTATGAGTAATGTAATTAAGTTTTCAGATAGTATATTGGCGCTACTGGGATCCATTATTAATTTCAGCAATTTGTAGCCCGATGCTGCCGCCATAGTCGGAACTGCTAAAAAGAATGAAAATTCAGCAGCATTTTTTCGTGTTAGTTTTGTAGTCATTCCACCAACGATAGTAGCCATCGAACGTGAAACTCCAGGAATCATTGCAATACACTGAAAGAATCCGATCTTTAAAGAGCGTTTCCAACTTATTTCTTGGTTTTCCTCTGGTTTGTTAAACCATTTGTCAACAAAGAGCATTAAAAAGCCTCCAATAATAAGCATTACAGCAACTATAGTTACGCTCTCGAGCATACTATCGATATAATCACTTGCCAAAAAGCCTATTATTGCTGCAGGCAAAAAGGCTATGAATAGTTTCCAATAGAAATCAAGGCTTTGGAAGAATCGCTTCCAATAAAGCACTACAACCGAAAGAATAGCACCAAACTGAATACATACCGTAAATGCCTTTACAAAAACTGTACTTTCAAGGTTTAACATTTTTTGGCCAATGATCATGTGCCCTGTAGATGAAATGGGAAGGAACTCGCTCAACCCCTCAATTATAGCAATTATTATTGCTTGAATTATGGTCATATTCGTGTTTTAAGAATTGTAAAATATTGAGTTATTTATTTTCTCGACTTTAAATTTCACCTTTTTACCAATCTGATTGCGAAGTAGATATAAAGTAGTATAATAAGTTGTTAGCAATCCTAAAACTGATAATCCCATTAATGGTTCGCTAAGTTTATTATAATAACCAATGAAAAGGACAAGAACCATTATTAGAAAGGGTAATCCATAAGCAAAAAAAACTGCAAATGCGCCCATTTTTTCCTCTATAAAAACGTTAACTGTTTCACCAATCTGAAACGATTTATCGGAATTTTCTATATAGATAATCTTCTCCTTGATTTCAGAAATGGAGCAAACCTTCTTCGATTTACACGAAGAGCAGGCTGATTCCGAAATGATTGTTACTTCTAATTCACTATTAACAATATTGCTTATAACCCCCTTATGGGATATAATATTATTATTCATTGATATTCAAATTATTTTCAGATTCAGAACAAGAAATAATCTCGAAGAGATGATACTAAGACTAATTTACCGTACAAAAGTAATAAATCGTTACAATAAAATTTGATTTTAAAACATATAATAATTGAATACAAACAAAATATATTTTTTTACTTTTAAATCCTTAAAATCCATTACAAATTAGAATCTACATATTATGGTCGACCTCTCTACGAACTACATGGGTTTAAAGTTAAAAAACCCAATCATTATTGGAAGTTCTGGTTTAACAAAATCTGTTGATAGGATTAAGGAGCTCGAGGCAAATGGAGCTGGCGCTATTGTGCTGAAATCGATTTTTGAAGAACAGATTGTTCACCAAAGCAACGATTTGATTATACAATCCGAAACTTTTAATCTATACCCTGAGGCAGCGGATTATATTCAGAACGCTACAAAATCACAAGCAGTTGGCGACTATATTCAGCTCATTAGGGATGCCAAAAGAGAAGTTAAAATCCCAATTATTGCAAGTGTTAACTGCATGAATATTAGCGAGTGGGTTAACTTTGCTAAGGATATAGAAAACGCAGGTGCCGATGCGCTTGAGATTAACGTTTTTTTCTTACCTCACGATATTGATATTGATGGTGAGGAGTACGAGCAACGATATTTTGAGATAATAGAAAAGGTAAAGGCTAACATTAAAATTCCAATTGCATTAAAGATTGGTTACTACTTTAGCAGTTTAGTTCATACTGTTCAGAAATTATCGTGGACAGGAATTAGCTCACTTGTACTATTCAACCGATTTATTGTTCCTGATATCAATTTGGAATCGAGAAAACTACATGCAGCTAATGTATTTAGTTCTCCCAACGAAATAAATATCCCACTACGCTGGATTGCGCTTCTTTCCGATGAGGTGAAGTGCGATATATCAGCAACAACGGGTATTCACGATGCTGAGGGAGTTATTAAGCAACTGCTTGTTGGGGCAACTACCACACAAATATGCTCAACCATTTATATAAATGGACCAAAACATATTGGTGTAATTCTAAAAGGATTATCCGATTGGATGGAGCGAAATGGGTACAAAACCATTTCGGATTTTAGGGGTAGCATGAGTTTGAAAAAAGTCAATAACCCTGCAGTTTTCCACCGCTCACAGTATATGAAACATCTTTTCGAAGTTGAATAATCTCATAAATCTATAATAAAGTGAATACAGCTATTCTATTTGCAGTAATTACTCTGAGCGCTATCGGGGTGTTATCTGCTATAATTCTTTACTTTATCGCTCAGAAATTTAAAGTTATTGAAGATCCTAGAATCGATCAAGTTGCAGAACTTCTACCTGGAGCAAATTGCGGCGGTTGTGGATTTGCTGGATGCCGAAATTTTGCTGAGAATATTGTAAAGAATGAATCGTTAGAAAATATGTTCTGCCCTGTGGGTGGTAACAATTTGCTTAAACAGATTGGACCAGTTATTGGACAAGTAGCTGAAGAGAAAGAGCCTACCATTGCTGTTATTCGTTGCAATGGTTCTCTTGCAAATGCATCATTAAAGACGAAGTACGATGGTGCACAATCGTGTTACTTTATGCACACCCTTTACCCTGGCGATAACGCTTGCCCGTATAGCTGTTTAGGTGCTGGCGATTGCGTAGTATCGTGTCAATTCGATGCCATGTATATCGACGAAACTACAGGCCTACCAGTTGTTATAGAAGATAAATGCGTATCGTGTGGTGCTTGCGTTAAGGCTTGCCCTCGAAAGATTATTGAACTTCGAAAAAAGGGCAAAAAGAGCCGTCGAATTTTTGTAAGCTGCGTGAATAAAGAGAAAGGTGCTGTTAGCCGTAAAAACTGTAATGTTTCATGTATCGGATGCGGCAAATGTGTTAAGGAGTGTAAGTTTGATGCTATTACTCTCGAGAATAACCTTGCTTATATCGATTTTAATAAATGTACGCTTTGCCGCAAGTGCGTGGATGTTTGTCCTCAAAATTCAATTCATGAATTGAATTTCCCTGAGCGAAAAGCTCCACAGCCTAAAGCCGAGGTAGTTGAGGAAAATTAAACGGAATTATTATTAAACCTATTATAGGAGGATACTTTTTTGAAAACTTTTAGTCTAGGTGGTGTTCACCCCAAGGAAAACAAGTTATCCAGCAACCAAAAGATTAAGGAGATCGGTTTGCCAAAAACCGCTACCATCTCACTAACTCAATGCTTAGGTGCTGCTCCCGAACCTATCGTAAATAAAGGCGACAAGGTTAAGGTTGGCCAGCTCATTGCCAAAGGCAATGCTTTTATATCAGCCAATATTCACGCCTCTGTATCAGGAACTGTAAGCAAAGTTGATGATGTTATCGATGCTAGTGGTTTCCGCAAAAAATCTATAACTATCGATGTTGAAGGCGATGAGTGGATGGAAACCATTGATAAATCGAGAACTTTAAATAGTGATATCGCTGCAACACAAGAGGAGATAATTGCTAAAATAAAAGATGCAGGCATTGTGGGTATGGGGGGTGCAACCTTTCCAACTCACGTTAAGTTGATGATCCCCGCAGGTAAATCAGCAAAATACCTTTTAATTAATGGTGTGGAATGCGAGCCTTACCTTACATCTGATCATCGAGTAATGCTTGAGCGTGGCGAGGAGATGATGGTTGGCGTTAGAATTCTGATGAAAGCGCTCAATGTTCAAATTGCATACATTGGTATTGAAAACAATAAAAAAGATGCAATCGATTATCTTACAAAGCTAACAGAAAAGAATTTAGGAATTAAGATAGTTCCTTTAAAAGTTAAGTATCCACAGGGTGGTGAAAAGCAGTTGATTAAAGCAGTTGTTAATCGCGAGGTTCCATCAGGCAAACTTCCTATCGAGGTTGGTTGCGTTGTTCAGAATGTTGGAACAGCCCTGGCTGTTTACGAAGCGGTTCAAAAGAACAAGCCTTTAATTGATAGAGTAGTTACGGTTACTGGAACATCTGTTAAAAATCCTTGCAACCTTTTAGCCCGAATTGGTACGCCAATTTCGATGCTTCTTGAGGAAGCAGGCGGTGTTCCTGATGATACTCATAAGGTTGTAAATGGTGGCCCAATGATGGGAAAAGCCCTTAACTCCTTAGATGTTGCAGTTGTTAAAGGGATGTCG
Source organism: Bacteroidales bacterium (assembly GCA_051715525.1). Classification (GTDB taxonomy): domain Bacteria; phylum Bacteroidota; class Bacteroidia; order Bacteroidales; family Tenuifilaceae; genus UBA8529. Next base: position 1,706 of record JBPXJX010000675.1, on the reverse strand, counting down.
GGATTGGTAATTATGCCCGAAAGTAAGAGCAAACGTCCTACAACTGTAAATTGTGTACGCTGTGCAAAATGCACATTTGCTTGCCCAATGGGTTTAGCGCCATTCCAAATTTCATTAATGGTTGAATCGGGCAATGCTCCAATGGCAGAGGCAGAAAGGGTAATGGATTGTATGGAGTGCGGTTCATGCGCATACACTTGTCCATCGGCACGTCCACTACTCGATAACCTTAGAGTAGCTAAAAATAAAGTTGGTTTATTAATAAGATCAAGAGCAAATTAACCTATATGGCAAATCTATTAACAATTTCAGGTTCACCCCACGATTATACCGATCAATCAACCAAAAAGATTATGTGGGGTGTTGTTATCGCCTTAGTTCCTGCAATGCTTGTTTCGTTTTGGTATTTTGGCTTAGGCGCACTCTATATTACTCTAGCATCAGTATTGGCTTGTGTACTCTTTGAGTACTTAATTCAAAAATACTTACTTAAGCAAGAACCATCTATAACCGATGGCTCAGCAGTGATTACAGGTATTCTTCTTGCACTAAACGTGCCTAGCAACCTTCCAGTTTGGATGATTGTAATAGGTGCTCTTGTAGCAATTGGAGTTGCAAAAATGACTTATGGCGGCCTTGGAAAAAACCCATTCAATCCAGCGTTGATTGGTCGTGTTTTCCTTTTGATGTCGTTCCCCGTTGATATGACCTCGTGGCCAACAACTGTTGTACAGCGTGCTCTACACCCTGATGCTCTTACTGGTCCAACAGCCTTGGGCGTAATTAAGGAAGGAGTTGCAAAAGGCGAAACGGTTCAACAGTTAATGCATAATATCCCTTCTTATACCGATATGTTTATTGGTAATATGGGTGGCTCTTTAGGAGAAGTATCCGCTGCAGCAATTATTCTAGGTGGGTTGTACATGCTATTCCGTAAGATAATAACTTGGCATATCCCAGTTTCATTCATATTAACAGTTTTCATTTTTACAGGCTCGCTATACTTGATTGATAATACAAAGTTTGTTGATCCTGTTTTCCATTTACTTGCCGGAGGGTTAATGCTTGGTGCAATTTTCATGGCTACCGATATGGTAACCTCACCGATGACTAAGTCAGGAATGCTTCTTTTTGGTTTTGGTTGCGGATTACTTACAGTACTTATCAGGGTTTGGGGCTCGTACCCCGAAGGGGTTTCTTTTGCAATTCTTATCATGAATGCATTAGTTCCTTTAATTAACAAGGGTTTTAAACCTAAAAAATTTGGGGAGGTTATCAATAATGGCTAATAAATTAGAATCATCGCTTAAAAATATGATCTTAAGCCTTTTCCTGATTTCTATGGTTATGTCAGGTGCGCTTGGCTTTGTTTATGTTGTAACCAAAAAACCTATTGAGGAGACTCAGAAAAAAGCTGAAATTGAGGCCGTTAAAAATGTGCTTCCTGAGTTTGATAACGATCCAACCAAGGATGTTAAAGACATAGATGGTTTAAAGTTTTACCTCGCTACCAAATCTGGTGAGGTTGTTGGTTGTGCCGTTAAAACCTATACTAATAAAGGTTTTGCTGGACATTTTGAAATAATGGTTGGTTTTAAACCCGATGGTACAATTTTCAAATCAGCGGTTCTTGACCAAAAGGAAACCCCTGGGTTAGGCGATAAAATGAAGACTAAGTGGAAAGATCAGTTTAACGAAAAGAATCC
>JBPXJX010000674.1:0-5215 GCA_051715525.1 Bacteroidales bacterium | reverse complement strand
TTGTTGTGTAAGTCTTAGACAAGCCCCCATCGCCAGAATTACTAGCCGTTTGAATAAAACAGCTATTGCTAAAGCCCGATCCAGTTGCTGTAATTGTCCCTGATGCCCCAATGGTAAGATTATAAATACCAATATTGAAAATCTTGTTTGAAAGAAGATTTAAATTTCCATTAACAGTTGCATTTGCTAACAATGAAACAGGGGCAACTGAAGCATTGCTGTTGTTGAGTTCAATGTTTTGAAAAGTACCACCTCCATCGATAGTTTGTAAAGCTGTTCCATTTAAAACAATCTTACCAGTACCTGTATGAACTCCAGAGTTGTAAACCCCTGTAGTTAAATTAATGGTATTGCCATTATCATTCATTGTACCAAGCACAAGTCTAAAGTTGCCTGAAACATTTATGGTTTTTTGAGAACCAGAAAAATTTACTGCAACTCCAGCAGGTTTATCAATGGTGAAAGAGCTTAAGGTCAAAGCTGCACCAAGGTTAACGGTAAAGGTTTGATCTGTCGAACCATTTAGCGTTGTAATATTTGTTCCTGTGGTATATGTTGTTCCGCTGGCAATTGAGAAATTACCTCCGATAGTTAAATTTAGATTATTTGCATCAAATGTTCCAGATTGGAGTGTAAAGTCATTCAAAACAACCAAAGGGTTGGTAATTAGCTGAACGTTAGAACCACTAATTCTATTTACAATCAAACTACCAAAAGGAGCGAGTGTATTTATTAAATAAACGCGATTGCCCAATATTGTTCCAGAGTTAGGAATAATTTGAACAGTGCCTCCAGTTACATTAATATTTGATATAGGGCAACCTACAAAAAAAGCGTAGGATGTACCTGTAGTTCCACTAACATCATAAATGGTCATTGTACCTCCTGAAACGGTATAACTGGTAGAAGCATTATTGTTTATATGGAATGCACCAACACCTGCAACTCCAACGGTGCCGCTAGATTGGCGAGCAGTATTTAACGTAGGTGTTGTTAAGTCACCGGGGAGAGGGGTTGGTAATGAATAGGTAATAGAGTTTCTAAACCGACCACGAATTATAATATTACCTCCATATTGCGAGTACCCAATAAGGCCGATATTAGTTCCTTCAGGGTTATTAAACTGTTTGGTATCAACTGTTCCTTTGTTCAGTATGAATTGACCTGATGCATAGCTCCAGTAACGTAAACCCCCAGATTCACGTGTAGATAAATAGCCATCCAATAATTCAAGTCTACCAAGAATTGATATTCCACTACCTACTGTGGCTGTTGTACCATCATTTATTCCATAAGTAGCATTGTCTGGAACAGAAAGGCCATAAGCAGCATTAACCTCTGCAAAATTATCAGCAGTTGATAAAACTATTACTCCAGGACCATCGAGAAGCATCGCCCCAGTTGAGGGTATGAAATAATCGGTAGTAGGCATAGTACTTGTAATACCTTCAGAAAGAGAAGGAATAACAACCAATCCTTTTAAAGTTAAGGTACCATTCCTAATCCAAAGTGCTTTTTGAACATTTGGATTAGCAGCAGAAGACTCAACGGGTGCATTGTTTGCGCCAAAAATTTTAAAGTTTGAATATGCTGTTGAATATATTGATAAGGAAAAAGTTTGATCGCTTCCTTTATCAAGAACTAAGTTGTATAAATTGGTGACCCCATTACATGTTAGTGTATTATTGGTTGCTCCTTGAAAATAGACTGTAGCAGCACCATTATTTGGGAAAGCATTATAAACAGGATTTGTTTGATTTGTAAATTTAACATTACCGTTGTTTGTAAAATCACCTAGAATAACCACACGATGAGTTTCTTGATCGTAATAATTTGTAAAAGGTGCAGTTCCACCAGCAGGAACAGTTAAAGGAGTGTGAGGGGCTGGAATTTGAGTTACTGTATTTCCAAGGCCTACAGTAAACGATGCCCCAGCATCAACGGTAACGTTGCCATTAATAGTTAAGGTTCTTCTATTCGCTGTTCCATCATTTATCTGGTAGGTACCCTGCTTGATATGCAAATCACCAAGCATAGTAATTGCTCCCAGTTGTGTGGCAATATATCCAGGAGTATTAATTCGCAGATTGTTAAATGTCATTGTTGGTATGGTAAAATCAGCGGTATTGGTATACTCAGTGGTTCCTCCATTAACAATTGTAAAGTTGTTTGTATTAGCTGTTGGGAAATAAGCTGAAGCTATTTTAAGGGTTCCTTGTCCACTTAGAGATGTTAAGGTCGGGAAAGTGTAAATTGAAAGATCTAAAATACCACCAGCATCTACAGAAAGGCTAAGGTTTGTAGAGGTAACATTGCCAGGCAGAGTAACTGTGCGGCCAGAAAGAATTTCAACTACATCATAGTCGCCTGGGATTGCAGTTCCCTGTTGTGTTGTTCCGCTAGGGTCTGTTGTCCATGTAGTTGGATCTGTCCAACTACCCGATTTGTAAGAGTAAAGGCTTTGAATACTTCCACAAGACCAAGAGGAAACTGTCGCAGTTATGCTAGTTGTACCATTTACGGTAAAAGTATTTCCAACTAAAGAGGAGCCAGTAGGAGGTGGTGGCGGGGTTTGCCATACACCAGCATTAGGCTTGTACCAAATATTTGTTCCAATACTCCCTTCTGCTGGGTCAAAAGTAAAAGCGGCGGTTATAGTTTTGCCTGCTGCACTTGCTATAACATCCCAATATTTTCTTATAAAGTTAGCATCTAAAGAATTTGATGAAACAGCTCTAGCGCTTATAGTGCCAGCTGGTGCAACCTCTGATATTGATGCTGGAGAATAATAGCCTCCTCCTCCGATTGGATAGAGTGTTGCTGCAGCAGTAGCGGTACGAATTAAATACCCATTACCATCAGTTGCAATCATGTTTGTGGAGTTAAAAGTTCCAGCAGCAATTGTTGTAACGGTTAAACTGCTTGAGCCAAGTTGTAAAACTCCTGATGTAAGAGTAAGTGTACCTGCAACTGTTGCATCAGCCAGTAGGGTTTTTGTACCGCCGTTTGATGTGATTAGGTTGTTGTATGTTGTACCTTTAACATTTTGGTTAGTTCCATTGTAGGTAACAGTACTTGTACTTCGAGTAAAAACCCCAGAATTTGAAAAATTCCCACTTATGTTTATTGCTCCTGCACCAGTCATTGTAATAGCACCAGTACCCGAGATATTGCCTGTTACGTTAGCTATTGCTGTTGTTGTTAAAGTTGTTGGACTATTAACAACCCAGTTTTCGGCAACTGAAAGGGTGCTAGCTGTAGCCACCGTTTTTGTTCCTGCACCAGAAAAGGTTAGATTTCGGTAAGCTGGAGCAACAGATATTGATTGTGCAACACCACTGGCATATTCCACAGTAGTTCCGGCTGCAAAGTTGATCGTCCCAAACGCCGGCCAAGTTGTTGCTACTGTTGCTGATCCTAATTTAAATGTTCCAGAAGTAAGATTTAGGGTCCCAGTACTTGTGATTTGAAAACCACCATCACTAAATATACTGTTAGAAACCAATGCTCCAATTGTTAATGAGGAAGTGGCATTGATTGTTTTAATAGCATTTAATGTAACACCACTGGCGTTTTCAATTCTAACACCTCCTGTTCCAGCCCAAGTTAAAATAAATTCAGGGCCTGTAACCTGTGCTGCTGAACCCATATAGCGAAGCGTTGCTGAAGTTCCATAGGCAAAAGCTGCTGAGGCCGTTGCTGTGCCTTCCATAGAAAGAATAAGGTTAACAGTAGGTGTTGGTGTAATGGTTTTTAAACCTGAACCAGACAGGGTAAGGTTTGAGTAAGTGAGATTTCGAACAGTTTGAGCGGTTCCATAGTAGTTAACTAAACAGCCAGCAGTAAGAGTATTCGTTGTATAATTTGCAGGAAAAGTATTGGTTCCACCAATAAGCAATGAGCTAGTTGCATTAATACTCAAAGTACCGCCAGCAACAGTTCTATCGGCCGTGTATGAACCTAAATCGAGGATTGATCCAATTACGCTTAAGTTGCCTGCTATGGTAAGATTAGCTCCAAGTGTGATATTTCTGCTAGTAGTTAAATTGCTTAGCCCTCCTGAAATTGCATTTAGGGGATTTATTGCGGTTCCTGCACCAAAAGTTAGGTTTGATGACGCACCCCCTGTCAGAGAACCCCCAGAATAGGTTAAGTCACCATTCAAGGTAAGTGTATTTGCACCAATTGATAGAGCACCACTTTTTAAATTTAAATCATTAGTAATTGCTTTTGATCCGCTAAGTATAACACCACTAGGATTGTCTATAATCACGCCTCCTGCACCACTAAACGTTGCTGCAAATTCAGCTCCTGTTGTTTGGATTGCTGAACCTTTGTATTGTAGAGTAGCGGTTGCATTGTATGATAATGTTCCAGTAATGTTTAAAGTCGAAGTTCCTTCAACAGAAAGAACACTTCTAACTACTGTGGTACCAGCTCCAATAGTTTTAATGCCACTACCCGAAAAGGTTAAATTGTTGTAATTGTAAACTCCAACGGTTTGATCACCAGATAGATTATAGTTTACAGTACCTGAAGTTGGAGCAGTTCCCCCACCAACAGTGCTTGTAAGACCACCTCCTGTTACTGTACCTCCAATGTTTAACGTTCCCGTTCCAGCGGTTGTAAATAAAATATAGGTTCTGTTAATGTTTTGATTAGCTGAAATATTTCCAGTTACATTCAGAATTCCAGAACTGAGTTCGAGAAATGCATCTGCTGTTGCAAAAGCACTTCCATTTAATGCAACACTTGCAGTGTTTAAAGTACCACCATTAATTAGGATTGATTTATTAGTTGCAGCATTACTTGCTGAAATTGATGTTTGACCTGTAACGGATAGGGTATAGGTTGCCGGAATGGTTAATTGTGTGCTTGTTAATCCTATTGGAATGTCAAGAGAACCAATTGCATTTGCTGGTGAAACATCAAGAGTAACATTATGTCCATTGCGAATGGTAACAACACCTGCACCTGCAGCAGCTCCAGGGTAATCACCCGCAAGGCAGTTTACCCAAGCACCACCACTGCGTACTTGCCAGGTGGTGTTTGCACTCCAGTTACCCGCAGCAAGGGTTTGATAATCTCCATCAGTTTGTCCAAATGAAACAAATTGAGTTGTGATTATAACAAAAACTAAAAGGAAAAACCTTTTTGTTCGAGATGATCGAATTATGTTAATGGGGTTAGGTTTTTTATTCATTGTAATATTTAA
>JBPXJX010000673.1:0-7437 GCA_051715525.1 Bacteroidales bacterium | reverse complement strand
TCGATCGGTATACTCAAACTCTATGCTAATACGGCTGTTGCCTGTAATTCGCATCATTGGGGTAAAGCGAAGCTCTGCTGTATTGTAATCGATGGTATAATGGTTGGTTTCGCCACGAGATAGGAGCATACCATCAATATAAACCCTTTCGCTTCCGGCAATAATAATGATATAGGTTTCGCCTTGTGCCCCGTTGAGTTTGTAAGGTCCTTGATTTCCTTCAATCCCATTAAAAGTTTTTCGGGCAAATTTCCCTTTTGCAGCAGATGCCGCACCATGAATTATGGTTGTATCGCCTTTTGACGAAAAGTTGTTATTAATCGAAAGTGCCAACCCTTGTACTTTTCTGCTATACTGCAAAAAGCTGTTGCCCTTCATTTGCAGTTCAACATCCCCCGCCTGCACCTCAAACCTTGAGGTGTATGCTCTTAAATATATTCTATCAAACTCCTCTAATCGCTGGGTGTTACCCTGTGGCTGAAATGGAATGGCTTTGTCAGAAATTGCTCCCTCGATTTTGATGCCATTCTCGAGTTCGCCGCTAATCTGAAGGTTCAAATCGGAGTTGACTACTACGTCTTGGTTGTTACCAAAAGTTATTCCTCGCGATATGCTTCCCGAAGCATCAATGTTATCGCCAAAAGGCTTTCGCTGCTGGGTATTAGTAATGTATCTAGGGCTTTCTCGTCCCATTAAACTATCAGCAGATATCAGCTTCGAAAAATCTTTATTGTAGTATTGCTTCGAAAAGGAGAGAGGGAATACCCTATAGGAAATTTTTATTCCATCAACTTTTAACTCTTTAATTCTAGGGCTCAAGAATAGCAACGATTTTGAATAGTCTATTGTAAAGAAACTTGAGTCAATAAATTTACCTGAACTATCAAAAACAGTAATCGAATTTGGTATAATGCTTAAAGTATCGAGTTTAATAGTATCAGAGAGCTCAGTATATCTTTTTAGCCGTCGATTACTGAACTGCTGAGCATAAGCGCCAATGCTTACAAACAAAAATACTGCTATATAAAATGCTCGATACAAACGAATTACTAGTTAAGTGATGAAGCCTCTAAGTTAAATCTATTTTAAAATGATAATAAACCAATTCAAAACAAAAAGTATTATCAAATTATTTTGTTTAAAGCCAGCCATTTAGAATAAAAAGAACGATTTTGGTTGGGTTTTATTGTTATTGTAAGCAAGGTCAAGTAAATTTGCAACCTAATTACAATTCTATGGTATTTCTTTACAACTTTGGAATAAGACTTTATCAAGTACTTGTTTTCATAGTCTCTTTTTTCAATAAAAAGGCAAAACTGTTTAGGGATGGTCGTAAGGGATGGGAGAAACGCCTTAGAGAATCGATTAAAGCAAACGATAGAGTTGTTTGGTTTCATTGCGCATCATTAGGTGAATTTGAACAGGGTCGGCCGGTTATTGAGGCTTTTCGGGTTAAGTATCCTGAAATTAAAATTCTTCTAACCTTCTTCTCTCCATCGGGTTACGAAGTAAGAAAAAACTACCAAGGAGCCGATTACATATTCTACCTACCTCTTGATACTCTTTGGAACGCTAAAAGGTTTTTAGATATAGTTAATCCTGTTGCTACAGTTTTTGTTAAATATGAGTTTTGGTACTTTTACTTAAATGGGCTTAAAAAGAGAGGCGCTCCAACCTATGTAATATCAGCCATTTTTCGACCCGAGCAAGCATTCTTTAAATGGTATGGAGGGTGGTATCGTAAATTCTTAGCTAACTTTCAGCATCTATTTGTACAAAACGAAAAATCGAAAGAACTACTTTCTAGCATAGGCATTAACAATGTTTCTGTTGCTGGCGATACCCGCTTCGACCGGGTTATTGCTAACGCTCAAGCGGCAAAAGTTATCCCTTTAATTGAGCAGTTTGTTGGAAACTCAAAGGTAATGGTAGCCGGCAGCACCTGGCCAAAGGATGAGGAGATTATTATTGAGCATTTTAAAACCAACCCCCATAACCTGAAACTGATAATAGCCTCACATGAAATTCATGAGCAAGAAATCGAAAAATTAAGAAATCGCTTTGGTTTAAAAACCTTGCGCTACACAAAACCCGACGAGTTCAACCCAAACGATGCTCAAGTATTAGTTATTGATACCATTGGTATACTTTCATCGGTATACAGGTATGGGCATATCTCATATATTGGCGGTGGTTTTGGCGTAGGAATACATAACACGCTTGAAGCTGCTGTATTTGGAATTCCAGTTTTGTTTGGCCCAAATTACCACCGATTCAATGAAGCCGTTGAGCTAATAGCAATTGGCTCCGCAAAATCCATTGAGAGTATAGATGAGCTAAACAGCTCATTGAAATTCTATATTTCTTCGGAATCCGAATTATTGAAGGTAAAAGAGCGTAATCAACATTTTTTTTCAGAAAATACGGGGGCTACAGATATAATTATAAGCAATATCTCTTTTTAGTCTTAAACGTTTGTTTAAATTAATAATAGATGTTTTTTCTTGAATATAGATAATTTTTTGACTTTTATTCTTTTTTCATTTACATGTTATATTATTAACATCTACTTAACGCAACTGAAATAGTTTCGCACTATTTTTACAAATGTTAATTTCTGTTAAACATTTTTAAACTACTGAATTTACATATTATACCTAAACTAAAAAACAATATCTATGAGTAAACAATTTCGTTTTCTAACCATGTTTACCATGCTGATTTTCTGCTCAGTAATGGTAAGCGCACAGGGGGTAACAACCTCTGTGATGAACGGGAGAATACTTGACGCCAACGGAGCCCCGCTCCCCGGTGCAACCGTTGTTGCTGTTCATGAACCATCTGGCACTAATTATGGTACTACAACCCTTGGCAATGGAACATTTATGTTCACAGGTATGAGAGTTGGAGGCCCATATACTGTTACCGTTTCATTTATAGGATATGCTTCGGTGGTTTATAAGGACATTGATCTAAAACTTGGTGAAACTTATGTTTTGAATGGCGAGTTAAAAGAAACAACAACCGAACTAAAAGAAGTCATTGTATCAGCAGTTCGCAATCCAATTCTCAGCTCTCAACGCACAGGAGCTCAAACAAATATCAGCAACAGAGAGGTTCAAAACCTACCAACATTAACCCGAAGCATTACTGACTTGGCAAGATTAACTCCTCAAGCCCAAGGGAACTCATTTGCAGGGCGTGATGGCAGATTTAACTCAATTACTGTTGATGGTGCAGCTTTCAATAATAACTTTGGGCTAAGTAGTAATCCTCTACCAGGAGGCGAAGCTCAACCTATTTCACTTGATGCTATTGACCAAGTAACTGTAAATATTGCTCCATTTGATGTAAGATTATCTCAATTTACAGGTGCTAGTATTAATGCTATTACTCGTAGTGGTGATAACTTATTTAAAGGTTCTTTCTATACTTTCCAACGCCCAGGATCTTTTACAGGAAGTTCTGTTGATGGAACTGATATTGCTGGAGCCAATTCAAGAAGTAGTGTAAACTATGGTCTAAGCTTAGGTGGACCAATTATTAAAAACAAACTTTTCTTCTTTGTTAATGGTGAGTTTGAGAAAGTTAAAATTCCAGGTGTTGACTGGAAACCAAGCACTGATGGAGTAGAAAATGCTGAAGCTCTAATTTCTAGAACAACTGAAGCTGACTTAATTAGAGTTAGAGATCACCTCATTAACACCTACGGTTATGATCCAGGTAAATACAAAAATTTCGATCCTTTCAAAAACCAAAATACTAAATTCCTTGTTCGTTTAGATTGGAATATTAACTCAAAAAACAAATTTACTATCCGTTACAACGATGTAGTGGGTACTTCTGATCAACAGACTAACGCAACTAGCGGACCTCTTTCTCTTCGTGGCTCGGCTCGTATTGGTAATAAATCAATTGCCTTTTCAAACTCTTTTTATGGGTTTAAAAATACTGTTAGATCACTTACTGCTGAGTTAAATAGTGTTTTTGCATCAAATATCTCAAATAAATTTTTAGCAAGTTATACATACGTACAAGACACCCGGACTAGCCCATCGGACTTATTCCCATTCGTTGATATATGGACTGGTTATGTAAATCCGTCAAACCAAGGCGACCAGTATATGTCTTTTGGGTACGAACTTTTCACACGTAATAATGATGTAGTAAACAAAACATTAAGCATTACTAATAACACAACAATCAACTTTAAAAAGCATACTATCACAGCTGGTGCATCATTCGACCGCCTATTCTTCCGTAATGCTTACATCCGCGAGGGAACTTCATACTATCGTTACAAATCAGTTGATGACTTTATTAATAATGCTGACCCAATTGGTTTTGGTGTAACTTATGGGTATAATGGTGAAGATGCTCCTGGTTCTGAATTAACTTTTGGCTTAGGTGCAGTTTATGCTCAGGATGAATGGAAAGTATTGCCAAACTTGAAACTCTCTTTAGGTTTACGTGTTGAACGTCCATTCTATTTTAATAAATTAGATGAAAATCCAAACATTACTGCTTTAAATTTTGCTGATGGAAAGAAAATGAATGTTGGAGCTTGGCCAGATCCACAAATACTATTCTCACCACGTTTTGGTTTCAACTGGGATGTTAAGGGTGATCGCTCACTTCAAGTTCGAGGAGGTTCGGGTATATTTACAGGCCTTCTACCTTTTGTATGGTTTACAAATCAACCAACAAACTCAGGTTTAATTCAATCACCTGAAATAAGTTGGCCAGCTGGTAATGCAAATCTAGTTAATTTAGATTTTCACCCCGATTACAATCAATTTATACTTGATAACCCTGGCCTTTTCCCCCAAACACCAGGTGTGCTTCCTAGCGGCGCTGGATTAGCAGAGGTATCTAAAGATTTTAAATTGCCTCAGGTTTGGCGTTCAAATTTAGCCGTTGATGTTGAATTACCCTATAACATGGTATTTACTGGAGAGTTTCTATATGGTAAGGATATAAACGCAATACAACAAATTAACATTAACGAGAAATCAGCAACTAATTTAATGGTTGGTCCAGATAACAGACCATTCTGGACTTATGCTGCTGGTGCTGCTCAAAATCCTATTAGAAGATATGAGCCTAACATTGCAAACGCAATGGTTCTAACTAATACTGATAGAGGATTCCAATATTCTGCTACTGCTCAGCTAACTAAAAACTTTAGCAATGGCTTAACAGGGATGTTTGCATATACATACTCTGTAGCTAAAGACATTTCGGCTAACCCTGGTTCAGCAGCAGCTTCAGCATTCTCATCTAATACTGGTGTAAGTAGTTTAAATTATCCTAGCTTAAGCTATTCGAACTTTTCTACTCCTCACCAGCTTGTTGGATTTATATCCTACAAGATTAATTATGCTAAAATGTTTTCAACAACCATTTCCCTTTCTTACAAAGGTTACCAAACAGGACGTTGGTCATATACTTATTCAAATGACTTAAATAACGACGGCAACTCCTCTGACCTTATGTATATCCCTAAAGATGAGACAGAGATAACTTTTGTAAATTACACCTATGATCCTGATGGTGCTGGACCAATTGCTCCAACAACAATGACTGCAGCTGACCAATCCGTTGCATTCTTTGAGTATGTTAATAGCAATGGGTATTTGAAAGCACATAAAGGTTCATATGCAGAACGATTTGCTGATGTTCAACCATGGTTACACCGCTTTGATGTGAAAGTTGTTCAGGATATTTTTAGAAACATTGGCTCAAGAAAATATACAGTACAACTCAGCTTAGACCTTCTTAACGTTGGTAATATGATTAACGATAACTGGGGTACAACATCCTACGTACCACTTGCAAGTTTCGAGAATATACGCCCACTTACAATGGTTGGTCGTCCAACAACATCAGCTGCTCCTACATTTAGGTTAAATTCAAATACTATTGAAGATTTTAAAAAGGGTATAAAACCTACAAAAACTCTAAGTACAAGTAACACTTGGGGTGCAATGCTTGGCTTAAGATTTATTTTCTAATATTCTTTTTCTCTCAAAAAGGTCGGAGCTCACTCCGACCTTTTTTTATTTGTAAGACTTAAATCTGCCTGTTCATAACCTCTAATAAGTCAGGCTTGACTTTTTATACCCTCTTGTGGTTCTGTACCTTAATCCATATTATTAAAACATTAGACCACGCATTTGACTTATAATGCTGACTATTAGCAACATAAAGCGCATCTAGATATATCTATTTACTCTTTTCTGCTCTATAAAAACCTCACTGTCAGCTTATCAAACTTTGCAAAATCCTTACAAGCTGAAAACTAATGTGTTTGCGTATATATTTGTTTTACTGATAGTTATCCTGTTAATAACTACAAATTGTTGTTAATATTTTCGACCCTTTCCCATAGCTTTCTTTTAGCTTTGGTTTAATAACTTCGTAAAAGTTTTTTCGCTGGGAGAATTTAACCAATTCTCTTTTTTTTCAGCTACATATAAAAACAGACCAAACACACCATAAAGTAACACCTACAACGGGTATGAATAAGGAGGAAAATATCATCGTGAAGAACGAATTAAAAAGCGCAGTTAAGACCTACTCGCACGACGAGGCAGTGGAGGCAAGCATTAAGTATTTTAAGGGCGACGAAATGGCCGCCAAGGTTTGGGTGAGTAAATATGCCCTTAAAGATTCATTTGGTAATATCTTCGAGCTTACCCCCGATGATATGCACCGCCGTTTGGCCGAAGAGGTTGCTCGTATCGAGAAAAGATTCCCTAATCCACTATCTGCCGATGAGGTATACGAACTTCTTCGTGATTTTAAATATATTGTACCCCAAGGTGGTCCAATGACCGGTATTGGAAATCAATTCCAGATTGCTTCGCTTTCGAACTGCTTTGTAATCGGAACTCGCAACGAGGCCGATTCTTATGGCGGTATCATGAAGGTTGATGAGGAGCAAGTACAACTAATGAAACGTCGTGGTGGCGTTGGTCATGACCTGTCGCATATCCGCCCTAAAGGAAGTCCTGTGTTAAATAGCGCGCTTACCTCGACCGGTGTTGTACCTTTTATGGAGCGTTACTCCAACTCAACCCGTGAGGTTGCTCAGGATGGCCGTCGTGGTGCGCTGATGCTTAGCATCTCCATTAAACATCCCGATTCGGAGAAGTTTATTGATGCTAAAATGGAGCCAGGTAAAATTACAGGAGCCAACGTATCGGTAAAGATTGACGATGAGTTCATGAACGCCGTTTTAAACAAAACCAATTACGTTCAGCAGTACCCTTTAAGCGCAAGCAACCCAAAATATCGCAACGAGATTGACGCCCTTTCGTTGTGGAATAAGATTATCCATAACGCATGGAAATCGGCCGAACCAGGTGTTCTTTTCTGGGATACCATTATTAAAGAATCAGTGCCTGATTGCTATGCCGATTTAGGATATAAAAA
>JBPXJX010000672.1:0-13336 GCA_051715525.1 Bacteroidales bacterium | reverse complement strand
TGTGATGCCGTTGATAGGCTAGAGATGAAGGCTTTTAGCCTAGAGGATGAGGATGGTCAAAAAGCATTATCTAAAGGTGGTTTAACCAGAATCAAAGTTCCTTTTAGTGATAGGATGGTTGATTATGACCCCATGAAACGGATTGGCTTGGGCTTAAGCCGTCTGGGAACTAGTCAAGCTGTATCAGTTGGGGCTTATGCTTTTGCCTTAAGTAAATTATAGTTGTCATACCATAGATTTATACTTTTAATATGAAAAAAAATAGTCTATTAGTACTTGCAGTTATTATGCACTTTGCAACCTATTCTCAGCAATTAAATCTAATGCCTTGGCCTTCGGATATTAAGATGGGGCAAGGGAAATTTATTATCAATAAAAATCTACGAATTAGAGTTGATGGGCAGCCCGATGCCAGATTTCAGCCAAACTTAGTTCGATTTATTCAGCAGCTTAGCAAGCGTTCAACCATTCCTTTCGATAGGGATTCGGTTATTACTACCTCCGAAGCATCGATGATTATTAAGGTTAATCGTAAAGGGGTTGTTAAGTTAGGAGAAGATGAGGCTTACAGCCTTCAGGTTACTGAGAAATCTATCCTTCTAACTGCCGAAACTGAACTTGGCGCAATGCACGGTTTGCAAACCCTTCTGCAATTACTTGGCAGGAATAGCGATTCGTTCTTTTTCCCGTCAGTGACAATCAATGATAAACCTCGATTCGTTTGGCGTGGGTTGATGATTGATGCTTGTCGTCATTTTATTCCACTTGAAGTGGTAAAGCACAATATTGATGCAATGGCTGCTGTTAAGATGAATGTTTTGCACTGGCATTTGAGCGAGGATCAAGGATTTAGGGTTGAGAGCAAGGTTTTCCCAAAGCTCCATCAGCTGGGTTCCAATGGCGATTTCTATACCCAAGTTCAGATAAAAGAGGTTATCGCTTACGCCAATGAACGAGGAATACGAGTAATGCCTGAATTTGATATTCCAGGTCATGCCTCTGCTTGGATGGTTGGTCATCCTGAGTTAGCATCTGCGCCTGGGAATTATAAGATTGAAAAATTCTTTGGTGTTTTTGATCCCACCATCGATCCAACTCTAAAGGAGACATATAAGTTCTTCGAGAAGTTTTTTAAGGAGATGGCTCAGCTATTCCCCGATGATTACATGCATATTGGAGGCGATGAGAACAACGGAGTTCAGTGGGATAAGAATTTGAAAATTCAGGAGTTCATGAAGAAGAACGGGATAAAGAGTAATCACGAGTTGCAGGCTTATTTCAATAGGAATCTCTTGAAAATTCTTGAAAAAAATGGTAAAAAGATGATTGGCTGGGACGAGATTTTTCAACCTACACTTCCAAAAACTATTGTAATCCATTCATGGCGAGGTCGTGAATCGATGGAAGAGGCCGCTCGTAAAGGCTATCAAAGCGTTCTATCGAATGGTTATTATATCGATTTGTTCCATAATTGCGCTGAGCACTATTTAAATGATCCACTTCCCGCAGATAGCAAACTTACTGATGAGGAGAAGTCCCGTATCCTTGGTGGCGAAGCCACCATGTGGGCTGAACTTGTAATAGGCGAGTCGGTTGATACTCGTATTTGGCCTCGGACAGCAGCAATTGCTGAAAGATTTTGGTCGCCAGCATCGGTAAATAATATTGATGATATGTATCGTAGGCTCGATGCTATAAGCCTTCTCCTCGAGGAAACGGGTATTGGACATATTAAGAATCGCGAAGCGATGATGCGACGACTTTGTAATAGCTATAATATTGAGCCATTAAAAGTTTTAGTTGATGCAGTAGAGCCGCTTGAGGGCTATGATAGACATGGAAGTCAACGCTATACAACAGAGTATCCATTAACAAGGGTTGCTGATGTTGCTCTTTCAGATGCTCCAGATTTTATTCGATTCCGTCTCAGCTATAACAGCTACTTAAAGGATAATAATAGGGAAAGCTATAATATGATGATGGAATATCTCGATAAATGGGTTAATAATCATCAGTCATTTAGCAATTTAGCATCTTCAAATGTTGTCTTAAAGGAAGCGTTACCATTATCAAACAACCTTGCAGAGATAGCATCTATCACTCGTAAGTTATTGATTCAGTATACCTCTGGAATTAAGAATGGAGCTGCCGAAACAAATGGATTGAGAATTCAACTTGAAAGCCTTAATAAACCTGTTGCTGAGATGGAGTTGCCGCTATTTAAGGTTGCATTAGATTTAATTGGGAAACTAAGAAATGGCGAAAAAGACGAGTAAAAGTTTTTTCTTTTTAATTGGTTTGTTATTGCTTGGAGAATTTATCCATGCACAGGAATTGATATTGCCTTTATCTTCAAATTGGAAATTCAGAAAACTTGGCTCATCTAATGAATGGCTCCCAGCAAAGGTTCCGGGAACTGTGCACACCGATTTGCAAAAGAATAATAAGATATCAGATCCATTTTTAGGTACAAACAACCTTAATCTTGAGTGGATAGATGAAACGGATTGGGAGTATTCATTAGATTTTTATGTAAGCGAAAGTTTGATTAAGAATAGGCATGCAGAGTTGGTATTTGATGGGCTTGATACGTATGCTGATGTTTATCTTAATGGCGGCCTTGTGCTCAAGGCAGATAACATGTTTCGAAGGTGGGCAGTTGATTGTGCTGAGCGATTAACAGTAGGGCGCAACAACATAACTATAATATTTAAATCTGCGCTAGCAGAAGTAAAGCGCAAGACAAAGGCGTTGACCTATACTCTCCCAGGAGGCGAATGGGCTTTTGTTCGAAAGGCTCCATACCATTATGGATGGGATTGGGGTCCACGACTTATAACTGCTGGGATATGGAAACCAGTTTACCTACAAACGTGGAGAGATTTTACTATTAAGGATATTCAGGTTCTAACTGATTCTATTTATCGTGGAGATGCATACTTAACAGCAAGAATCTTAGTTTCATCAGCAAGATTTCAACATCTGAAGATAACGGTATCAGAGGGCAATCATATACTTGGAAGTTATAAAGATAGAGCAGGTACAAGCAGTAGCACCGTATCTGTCGCTTTTAAAATTAAAAATGCTAAGATTTGGTGGACTAACGGATTGGGAGAGCCTTATATATACAACCTTAAATTTCAGATTGATGGGGAGAGCCTTGGTCAATCGAAGTTCGTGAATTATGGCGTTAGAACGGTTGAATTAATTCAGGAGCCAGATAGTATTGGGAAGAGTTTCTTTTTCAAAGTCAACGGCAATCCTGTTTTTATGAAGGGAGCAAACATGATACCTCGCCATAGCTTTATTCCTTCTGCATCGAACGCTGAGTTACGAAAGTTGCTGAAAAGTGCTGCAAATAGCGGTGTTAATATGCTTCGCATTTGGGGTGGAGGAGTTTACGAAGATGAACTATTTTACCATCTCTGCGATAGCCTAGGTATCCTTATTTGGCAAGACTTTATGTTTGCGGGTAGTATGTATCCTGGCGATGAAGCATTTTTCGAGAATGTTAGAATTGAAGTAACCCAGCAGGTATTGCGACTTCGGAACCATCCTAGTATTGCTCTTTGGTGCGGGAATAACGAGGTTGATGAGGCTTGGCATAACTGGGGATGGCAAAAGCAGTATAACATGTCAAAGGCTGATTCAACAAAGATATGGACCGATTACAAAACCCTTTTTCAAAAGCTAATACCTGATATTATTGCTGAAAAAGATTCTGAAAGACCCTATTGGGCGTCATCGCCCAAGAATGGCTGGGGGCGGAAGCAAAGCATGACCGAAGGTGATTCGCACTACTGGGGCGTTTGGTGGGGATTTGAGCCGTTTAGCGTTTATCAATCTAAGATTCCTCGGTTTATGTCGGAGTACGGATTTCAAGGATATCCCGATATCAAAACAGTTAGATCATTTTCCAAAACCGGCTTCGAAAACCCTGATTCATTGGAACTATTAGCGCATCAAAAGCATCCGGTTGGATATCAGACCATCAGCAAATATTCAGAACGCGAAGGGCTTTTCCCAAAGACTCTTGAAGAAAAGGTATACACAAGTCAAATTGTACAATCCATAGGTTACAGAACCGCCATTGAGGCGCACCGTTTGGCTATGCCAAGGTGTATGGGAACGCTGTACTGGCAGCTAAATGATTGCTGGCCTGTCGTTTCTTGGTCAACCATCGATTATTATGGTCGATGGAAAGCCGTTCAGTACACCATTCGTGATGCATACAAGCCCATTCTATTATCAGCAGTTATAAATAAGAACAGCATTGATATTAGGGGCGTTTCTGATTTTCAGCAGAATACCGAAGGGATTCTAAACGTATCGGTATTTGATATAAGCGGTAAATTGCTCAAATCATGGAGCAATAGCTATTTTATAGAGCCGAATAAATCTCAATTGCTGACAAGCCTACCATATCAGTTTAATGCTGCAGATACTGCTAGTACTATTGTTTTTGCTGAATTTGTATCGCAAAAAGGTGATACTTACAGCAACTTTACGTTTGGGAGCCGAGTTGGCAATCTCAAGCTACAAAATCCTGAAATTAAGGTCAGAATTGAGAAAACCAACGGTGAGCAGATTCTTGTTCTAACCTGTAATAAACCTGCTTTGTACGTTAATTTATCTTCGGAAAAGGATGTTGAGGTTGAAAATAACTTCTTTAACATGCTGCCAGACAGAGAATACAGAGTTAAAATATTAAATGGAAGTATTGAAGATATTAAGGTAAAATCGCTTTTTGACTATTTACACAAGTAAACACTAAATACCATGCTTAAAAGAACAGCATTATTTACATTGATAGCACTGGCCACTATTGCCACTTCTGCACAAACAACCGAGCCTGCAAAGTATGTTAACCCTTTTGTAGGTACCGATTTTCATGGGCATACCTATCCTGGAGCCACCGTTCCATTTGGAATGGTTCAGCTTAGTCCCGATACCCGTCTCGATGGCTGGGATGGATGCTCGGGCTACCATTTTAGCGATAAGGTGATTTACGGGTTTTCTCACACCCACCTCAGCGGAACCGGTTGCCTCGATTTAGGCGATATTCTCATCATGCCAACGGTTGGTAAACCTGAGGTAGATAATAAGTTATACTCATCAACCTTTAAAAAGGAGAAAGAAAAGGCAAAAGCTGGTTACTACTCTGTTTTTCTTGATAAACCAAAGGTTTATGCCGAACTTACAGCAACAGCAAGGGTTGGCTTTCATCGGTATACCTACCCAAAGACTAACGAGGCCAATATTATCCTAGATCTTCAACATCGCGATGAGGTTTTGAATTCGTGGATTCAGATTGTTGGCAACAACGAGGTTAGGGGATACCGTCAATCTAAATCTTGGGCCGAAGATCAAAGGGTATACTTTGTAATCAGATTTTCAACACCATTTGAAGTTAGCAAGGTCCAAACTGCAGATGGTAGCGAGCTAAGTTCTAATGTAGAGGGTGGAATGATTGAAGGCAAGAACCTTAAAGCATGGTTTAAGTTCGGGAAGATTAATGGGAATAAGTTGCTCGTAAAGGTTGGTATATCTGCCGTTAGCGCTGCAGGCGCTCTTAAAAATTTAGAGACCGAAATACCTGATTGGGATTTCGATAAGGTAGCAAGCAATGCATATGCTCTGTGGAATAGGGAACTAGGGAAGATAATTGTTGAAGGAGGTACCAATGAACAACTGAACACTTTCTATTCAGCACTTTATCATACAATGGTTGTTCCCAACGTTTTCTCTGATGTTGACGGTAGGTACCTTGCAATGGACAAGAAGGTTTACAAAGCCGAAGGCTTTACTCCTTATACAGTTTTTTCTCTTTGGGATACCTACCGCGCTTGGCATCCGCTTATGACTATCATCGATACTAAGCGAACTGCCGATTATGTAAACACCTTCTTATCGCACTATCGTTATGGTGGATTACTGCCCGTTTGGGAGCTCGATGCCAACGAAACCTACTGTATGATTGGCTATCACTCCGTTCCAGTAATTGTTGATGCTTGGATGAAAGGCATAAAGGGCTTTGATGGCAAGTACGCTTTTGAAGCGATGAAGCATAGTTCAAACATGAATCATCTAGGTTTAGATGCATATCGCAAGTATGGGCATATTCCGGGCGATAAGGAGCCTGAGTCAATCTCTAAAACCTTGGAATACTCATACGATGATTGGTGTATCGCACAAATGGCAAAATCGTTTGGAAAGTGGGACGATTATAAAGAGTATCTAACTCGAGCGCAATTCTATAAAAACATCTTCGATCCAATCACAGGTTTCATGCGTCCTCGATATAATGGCGGTTTTAAAACACCATTCAACCCAACCGAGGTTGATAATAACTTTACCGAGGCCAACAGCTGGCAGTACAGTTTCCTTGTTCCTCAGGATGTTACCGGGCTTATGAAACTTCATGGAGGTATCAAACCATTTGAGAACAAGCTAGATGAGCTTTTTAGCACAAAAGAGAATTTATCAGGACGAGATCAATCTGATATTACTGGCCTTATTGGACAATATGCCCACGGCAATGAGCCTAGCCACCACATGGCTTACCTATACAATTTCACTGGCACACCTTGGAAAACACAGAAAATTACCCGTCAAATTATGGACGAGATGTATACCACAAAACCCGATGGGCTTTGTGGCAACGAGGACTGTGGTCAGATGAGTGCGTGGTATGTTCTTAGCGCAATGGGAATCTATTCAGTTTGTCCCGGAAATACTCAATATGCAATTGGTTCGCCTTTGTTTGGGAAAGCTACAATTAACCTCGAAAACGGTAAGAAGTTTACCATCTTGGCTGAGAATAATTCAAAGGAGAATATCTATATAAAGGAGGCATTGATTAACGGAAAGCCTTTGAATCGTAGTTGGATTGATTATTCTGATATAATGGCTGGCGGCGAGCTAAAGTTTGTAATGAGCAACACTCCGAATAAAGATTGGGCATCAGGAGCTGTTGGTTCGCCTGAAAATAGGATTGATGGCGTTAGCTTAACCATATCGCCCTATTTTGTGAATGCTCCTAAAACCTTTACCGATAGCCTTGTAATCAATATTGCAACCGTTGATAAGGTGCAAAAGGTATTTTACTCGGTAGCTCCAATTAACGCAAAGGATGCTAAAGAGGAGTGGAAACAAGGTAATAGCCTAACAATTAATCAATCATCGCATGTCTCGGCCTACTCGGTGGATAAGGATGGGAATAAGAGCTATATGATAGATGGCAAGTTCTTTAAATACAGTGCCGATAAAACCATCGTCACTAAAAGCACCTACAGTAAGCAATACACAGCCGGGGGATCAAACGGGTTGATTGATGGTATTCGTGGTGAAACCAATTTTAGGCTTGGTGGCTGGCAGGGCTATCAGGGGCAAGATTTTGAGGCAACTATCGATTTAGGAAGCGTTAAGCCCATCCATCGAATTGCTGCAGGCTTTCTACAGGATGCTCGCCCTTGGATTTGGATGCCCAAATCTGCTGAGTATTGGATTTCAGACGATGGACAAAACTTCACATTAGCCGACACAGTGGCAAATGATGTTCCCGAAAATCAGATGGAGCCTACCATTAAAGACTTTGAGGCAAAGGTTGATGTAAAAGCAAGATTTATAAAGGTTGTTGCTAAAAACCTTGGAACAATTCCACAATGGCATCCTGGTGCGGGATCTCAGGCATACATTTTTATCGATGAGATAGTGGTTGAGTAACTTTTTCCTAAACAAATTTTAAGGGCTGTTCGTTTTGAACAGCCTTTTTTATTTAATCATCAAATAATCAATTATATATAATTTAAATATAGCCCTTTTGTAGGGCTATTGTTATGGTTATGGGCTCTGTCTATAGTAAACAAGTAAAGGTTCAATTTAGGGCTTCTAATGTCGTTGTAATGGTCGTTTTTTCGGTGTTCTAGGCTTGTCTCTTTAGCTTTGGTCTTTTAATTACTCGTTATGAAGCAGAAGATGAAAAGGGAAATCAAAACGAAAAGTATTGATAGGAAGATAAAGGAGATAGAGATTCAAACTCAAGCCTTGAAGAAATTGCTAGAGAATATAGGCAATACAAAAAAAGATAAACCAACACTTAACCATTAACAAACATTACTCTATGAAAAAAACTTTACGGTTGTTTTTTGGGAGATGGTTACTTTTACTCACCATTTTCCTTTTATATGCCCAAACTATGCTTGGGCAGGAGTACTCCAATGGTATCATGCAAGGTGCCATAAGGGTAAAAATTAAGCCGGAGATTGTTCAAGGAGCCAAATTTCAGATTTCACAATCAAAGGGGATAGTGAAAACTGGAGTTGCGTCTATTGACCAGATTTTGGCAAAGTATTCAGCAAATCAAATGGTTCGGGTTTTTCCTTATAGCGAAAGATTCGAAGCCAAACACGCTAAGTATGGGTTGAACCAGTGGTATCTAGTTAAATTTAATACCACGGAATCGCCATTGAGCGTTGCTAAGCAATTTGCAGCTATAAGCGAGGTTGCTTATTCAGAACCAATTTATGAAAAGGTCATTCCAAAGTATCAAGCAACAGTAGTAGACCTTCCTAAGCAAACGAAAAATTCGTTCAACGATCCATATTTGGGATATCAGTGGCATTACAATAATACTGGCCAAGAAGGAGGAACTCCTGGTGCCGATATCAATCTATTTAAAGCGTGGGAGCAGACAACCGGCAACAAAAATGTAATTGTTTCGGTTCACGACGAAGGTGTTGATTATTCTCATGAAGATTTAGCTGGTAACATGTGGGTAAACCAAGCAGAGCTTAACGGTAAACCCAACTACGATGATGATGGAAACGGCTATCGCGACGATATCTATGGGTTTAATTTTGTTGGATATACAGGTAGCATCGATAAGATGAGCCACGGAACGCACGTTTCAGGAACTATTGCTGCTGTGAACAACAACGGATTAGGAGTTTGTGGAGTTGCTGGTGGTTCAGGCAATAATGATGGCGTTCGAATAATGTCATGCCAGATTTTAGGAGGTTCAGGTGGACTAATTGAAGAATCCTATATATATGCTGCCGATAATGGTTCAGTAATTTCTCAGAATAGTTGGGGATATACTTCTGCTGGTTATATTGAGCAGTCAGTTCTTGATGCAATCGACTATTTTATTAAGGAGGCAGGAAGTTACGAGGGCAGCCCCATGAAGGGTGGTGTTGTAATCTTTGCTGCAGGTAACAGTGGCAGCGATATGCAGCATTGGCCTGGCTACTACGAGAATTGCATTTCTGTTGCTGCATTAAACAATAAAAGTGGCGTTACGGCTTATTCTAACTATGGTGCATGGGTTGATATCTCTGCGCCTGGTGGTGAGCAAAAGGAATCAAACAAAGAGAGCATTCTAAGTACTTTACCAAACAATAGGTATGGCTACATGGATGGCACTTCAATGGCATGTCCACACGTTTCAGGTGTTGCCGCTCTTATTGTGTCAAAATTTGCAAGCAATAGCTTTACAAATCAAGATCTTAGAACACACCTTTTAACCGGTACATATAATATAGATACACTTGCCATTAACGATGGCTACCAAGGTAAAATAGGTGTGGGCAGGGCTGATGCTGCATTGGCATTAGCAGTTGACAATAAGATTGCCCCCAATAAGATTACCGATTTAATCCTAAAAGGGATTTCGCAAGATTTTGGAAACTTCTCGTGGAGCGTTCCAACCGATAACGACGATAGTCGTCCTGTTAGCTTTAAACTTTACTACTCAACCGAGGAGCTAACCAATGGCAATCTTGCAACTGCTTACAAAGTTAGCATGCCAAATAATATTAAACCAGGCGAAACCCAAGAGTATGAGCTACAAGGGCTAAAACCTGTAACCATTTATTGGTTTGGTGTAACCTCAATCGATAGGTGGGGCAACGAATCGGAACTTTCAAATATTGTTAAGGATACTACCAATAGCGGTCCAGTTGCTTCAGCAAACCCAACATCGCTTACAATTGATGTTGATGTAACTGAAAACCCTTCGGCATTAAGAAATATTACCTTAAGTAATACTGGCGAGGGAATTCTGAAATGGACAAGCGATGTCAGACTTGTTAAGAATATCGATGCTTCTTCGGTTAAGAAGGGAATCAATTATCCAAAAATATCTCCAAACCTAAATTTTAAAACTCAGATTAAGAGTGCCAATGTTGGGAAAAATGTTGTTGTTCCATATAGCCAAAAACCAGATGATCAGAACTATTATCTATATGACACTTGGAACAATATGTTCATTCTTGGTGAGGTAGATACAACCTACACCAACTCAGAGGCTACACGTTTCCATGTTATTGGCGATGCAGGGTTCAACTTAACCGATGTAATCGCATTTGTTAGGCATAATCCACATAAAAAGAATGCAATTCTTGAGATTTACAAAGGGAAAGACATTGCTACCGCACAAATAATGTTAGCTCAAGAGTTTAGTAGCTATGATAATGTAGCTTACGACCATTCTATAAAGCTTAACGAGCAGTTACTATTCCAAAAGGACGATTATTTCTGGGTTGTGGTGCATATTCCATCTGGTCATAAGTACCCATTGGGAGCAGGCTATGAATTGGATAAGGACTACTCAAACAGCTGCTATTATAGCGTCGACCTTGGCAAAAACTGGAAGATGCTAGAGGAGGTGTATTATGATAATAGGATTGTATGGGCTGTTCATGTATTAAGCAAGTTAAAACCGCTCGATCAGTATTTAACGCTAAGCCCCGATAATGGTGTTGTTCAGTCTAACGAATCGCAAACAACCGAGGTATCAACTGATGCAACCTATCTAATTGATGGTTACTATAAATCAAATGTTGTTCTTCAAACTAACGATCCAGCAAATCCTCTGGTTCGCGTTCCTGTTGAGCTTAATGTAACAGGCCATAAGCCAGTCATTAAATCACAGGATATTCTTGATTTTGGTAGCGTTTTATTTGGTCTAAACTCAACCAAAGAAATTGAGGTTAAGAACCTAGGCTACTCTAAATTCGGTGGAGGATGGTCTGAAATTCAGGTTACCATCTCAAACGATGAGTTCGAGAATGTAAGCGGCTATTTCAATATGATTGATGCGCTATCCAATGCAACTCTTAAGTTTAAGTACACCCCTAAGAAAGTCGGTAACTCAAACGCAAAAGTTACCCTAACGGATAATAAGGGGAACAGCTATTCGTTCAACCTATTCGGCGTTTGTGCAGAGCCACCAAAGGTTATGATTACACCTGCTGATACAACTGCTACAGGGTTAAACCTTGGCGATGAGGTAAAAGGTAGATTCAAAATTAAGAATACTGGTGCTTACCCATTGAAATACTATGTTCCGGGTTTTGCAAGCGGCGAAAACATTGGTGGACTCTCGAAGTATACTCATAGATTTGGCTATATAAGCAAAGTTAACGAAGGGTCATTGGCCGAACCAGCCTATACTTGGGACGAGATCTCAACAACTGGCGTTGATATTTCATCAGCATTCATCAATAACGCTTCTGAGGATTACGCTTTGACCGAGCTTGGCTTTAAGTTCCCATTCTTTGGTAAAGTGGAGACATCTGTATATGTAACAAAACACGGTGTGCTTACCTTCGATAAGAACAGCTACTTTAATACAAGCCCAATGGGATTTAAAAACCCAGAATCGCCCGATAGATTCATATGTGCTTGGGGTTTGGAATTTGATCTAACTTTAGGAGGTAAAATTCACTACAAGCGCTATAGCGATAGGTTTGTTGCACAGTATACCAATGTTAACTACGATTACTTGGATGAGAATTGGGATTTCCAACATGCAAAGATTACATTCCAGATTGTTCTGCATGATAATGGGGATATCAATATCTACTATAAAAACCTTGATGGTATTCCTGTTAAAGAAAGTGGATGGAGCTTAATTTGCATCGAGGATCAAAACATCGAAGATGGTTTACACATTAGCTCTCAGGATAACCCGTTGAACCCTCCAACTACTGGAGCAGCAATTCTTATCGAATGCCCTGGTTTTGGCAGCGTTAAGCAAATAACCAACCCATCAGGAACCGTTCAGGTTGGCGACTCTATTCAGCTAAACTACACCATTAACACCACCGACCTCTATGTTGGAGATTTCAATGAGAGAGTTTCTGTTATCTCTAACGATCCGTTTACACCTGTTGCTTACTATTATGCCAATATGAATATTAGCACAGGCGGCGTAGATAATCTTATTTTAACTACCGATACCTTAAAGTTTGGCGACGTATTCCAGAAGGATACAAAATCCTTATATTTTGAGGTTGAGAACCAAGGCAAGGCTGTTGTAAGCATTAGCTCGGCAAGCTTTAAGAATGATAATTACACAATAGTTGGTGAATCGCCAGTTATTGTAAAACCTGGTTCAAAGGTAGGCTATCAAGTTTTAATTGATAGCAAGAATCAAGGATTGAAACCTGATACACTAACATTTACCGACAGCAACGGTAAACTTTACACCTTGCCAATTGTGGGTAAAGTTGTAGGCGCTCCTGTTATCAATGTTGATGTTGCAGAGATTAACGAGACCTTGAACTTTGGACAAACCAAGGTTGTTCCAGTTACCCTTTCGAACACTGGCGAAAATCCATTGGATGTTAAGGCTTTTGGTAATGAATGGATGACCGTTCTTCAATCGCAAACAAAAGGATTTTTCAGTAATGTAGACCTATTCGATTATCAGGTTCTAAATAACTACGAGTCTTTCATTTCTGGTAAGGAGAATATGAATCCTATTTATAACTGGGTTGATATTGTTGAAACCGGCACAAAACCTGATACCATGGATCCATTCGATCCAGAGCTCTACTGGTTACCACTGGATATACCTTTTACATTCAACTATTATGGTAAATCATACTCAAAAATATATATTGGGTACAATGGTTTGGTAGCATTCACTCCACAATCAGATATTTACCCATGGGGAGCACAAGAGAATTTACCAAGTATGCAGGGTCCAAATAACTTTGTTGCACCACTTTGGTTACAAGGAACCGAGAGCTACCGCGTGATGTTCCCTAAAACAGGTGTTTACTACAAGTTAGAGAGCGATAGGGTTATAATTCAATACCAAGATTTTATCAACTTCTTTGGCATGGGCGATCCTATTTCGTTCCAAGTTATCCTTTACAAGAATGGCAATATCAAGTTCCAGTACAAATTGAACCGATACGATGCAACATCTGGTTTTGGAACAGTTGTCATCGAGAACGAGGATGGCTCAAAGGGCTTCCAAATTTGCTCGCGTCAGCTTTACCTGTTCGATAAACAGGCAATTATGTTCATTCCTGGTCAAAAGGTT
>JBPXJX010000671.1:0-5075 GCA_051715525.1 Bacteroidales bacterium | reverse complement strand
AGGTGAAGTTTTTGTATTACCAAATTATTACGACATTTCAAATACAACTACAAAAACTGGGAATGATAGTAAAACCAAATACAAAATTGTTGGTGCTTATTATGACATTAAGTTGACCTATAAGAATTTTCTTTTCTTCAATACTACAGGTAGAAACGACTGGTCATCAACATTGCCAAAAGGGAAAAACTCATTCTTTTACCCTTCTTTTAACGCAAGTTTTATTTTCACCGAGGCTTTCAATATAAACAAAAACTCATATCTAAACTATGGTAAAATCAGGGCTTCTTGGGCTCAGGTTGGAAATGATGCTGATGTTTATTCTTTAAACAGCTATTACGAAGGGTTGAACCCTATTAACGGACAGCTATCCTATGCCACACAATTAACCGTTGGAAATAAGAATATTATGCCCGAAACGACTAAGTCAACTGAAATTGGAATTGATCTTCGCTTTTTCAATAACAGATTAGGTATCGACCTCGCTGTATATCAATCGAAAAGCATTGGGCAGATTATACCACTAGATATTGTGCCGTCTACCGGTTTCGATAAAATGATTCAAAATTCGGGTACTATTAACAACAAAGGTATTGAGGCGCAAATCTTTATAACTCCAATTAAAAATCATGATCTTACCTGGGATATAATGATAAATTTTGCCAAAAATAAAAATTTGGTTGAAGATTTGCCCAATGGGCTTGATTACCTTGGACTTGAAACCTCTGGATTAGGTTCGATTACAGGCGCAGCAGTAAAAGGACAACCTTACGGCGTTTTCTTAGGCACTCGCTATTTACGTAATGATAAAGGTCAAATATTAGTGTATGATACAGGTTATCCTGCAGTTACAACATCAGCAGATATTGGAAGCGATGATATTATTGGAGACCCAAATCCTGATTTTACATTGGGCTTAAGGAACTCAATTAGCTATAAAATAATTAGTTTAAGCGCCTTAATTGATATTAACTATGGAAATGATTTTTATAATGGCACAAAAAACTCCATGAATCAATTAGGTACTGGTAAAGAGACAGAGAACAGAGATCAAGACTATATCGTTCCGGGAGTTAACATTAACACTGGACTTCCTAACGAAGTTGCAATTAAAAGAAATTCACAATACTATTCAGGAATGGGAGGAAATGCTGGTTTAGGGGAGAATGGCATTGAGGATGGATCTTTTATAAGATTAAGAGAAGTAAGCCTATCAATTAATATTCCTGCAAAATGGTTAAGCAAAACACCGATAAGTGGAATAAGCTTTGGAGTAAGTGGAAGAAACCTTTTACTTTTCACAAAAGCTACTGGAATTGATCCAGAAACTAACCTTTCAGGGGTAAGTAACAGCTTTGGTCGCGATTATTACAACCTACCAAACACCAAAGGGGTTGATATCAATTTACAGGTAACCTTTTAACGACTAAATTTTAGAAATATGAAAAAGAAAAGACTACATATTTTAATAGCATTTTCCTTCTTATCAATATTCTCCTTTAACGGATGTGAGCTAGAAGAGGCTAACGAAAACCCGAACGACTTAACAGAAGTACCTTCAAAAGTTCTCCTACCATACATCGAATCACGAATAGCCGATTTAATGGGTGGTCAATCTCAGTTAGTAGCGGGCATTTACATTAATTATTTCAATGGAACTGCTGGAAATTATGTAACTCCAAATATTTATGGGTTCTACTATGATCACAATAGAATCATTTGGGATGGATACTATCAAGGCCCAATGATGAATGCCCGTAAAATGATTGATATTGCTGAGAAAGAAGAGAATTTCTATTATGCAGGTATTGGGAAAATATTGATGGCTCTATGCGTAGGGAATTTGACTTCGCTTTATGGTGATATACCATATTCTGAAGCTCTAAAAAGTTCTGAGTTTCCTAACCCAAGGTATGACAATCAGCAATTAATATACGAAACCATACAATCACTTCTTGATGAAGGGTTAAGTGATTTTAGAAAATCAAAACCGGGTCTTAAGCCTGGAACAGATGATATTATTTTCAAAGGAGATACAACAAAATGGATTAAAGCTGCTTATTCGTTGAAGGCTCGATACTATATTCATCTCACAAAACGAGCGTCAGGTTTAAGTTTCAATCCTGCACAAAAAGCACTTGAAGCAGTAAATAATGCGTTGAATTTAAGTTCTGGGAAAAGCAATGATGACTTAGAATACCCTTTCACTTTTTCTGAAACTGAAACAAATCCTTTTTGGGCACTCACAACTGGATCTAGTTTTAAAATTGATCCAGAATTCTCCGATTTATTAAGTAGTTTAATGGATCCACGAAGAACATTCTATTACGGTAAGAAATATGGATTAGTTGATTTTACCGACACAAGCTATTTTAGTTCAAAAACATCACCAGTATTAATGATGACTTACCATGAACTAAAATTCATTGAGGCTGAAGCAAGGTTGCGAATTAATGCAACTGATCCATTAGCCCAAACAGCACTTCAGGAAGCAGTAAGTGCAAATATCAGCAAGGTGACTAAAGGGAAATTGGCACCTAGTGTAATTTCGGATTATGTTAATAATCAAGGTGTTCTTACTGGAACTTTTGATGATAAGTTAAGAACTATTATTATTCAAAAACGAATTGCGCTATTTACAAGCCAAGAGCCTTGGACTGATTATAGACGTACTGGCTATCCAACTTTAACACCTAATGCTTTAGGCGATAACTTACTAAACCCAGGAGGAGCTATTCCACGAAGGTTTCCATATTCTCAAACCGAAACAATAAATCAAAACATGCCCAAACCTATACCAACTATGCAAGACAGATTTTGGTGGGATCAGGATTAGTATATTTGTATAACAATAAAGAAGTCAGGTCAAAAGCCTGACTTCTTTAGTATCCTGGGTTTTGATCTTTAGATTCGATATTGGGATTTGCTATAATTTCGCTTTGGGGTATAGGAAAAAGCATTTGAAAATTTTGAGTTACCGAAGGAACTGCTCCAACGGCTTTACCAGTTCTTATTAAATCGAACCAACGCTTCCCTTCAAAAGCAAATTCAATTTGCTTTTCTTTATTTATTAAATTAACCAAACCATCTCCACCAACTACTTTAACAGAATCAAGTTTTGCACGGTGGCGAATTGCGTTAACATCATCAAGTATAGCGCTTAAATTGGCAACAGAATCAATCATATAGTTTGCCTCGGCTCTAATTAAAAAGAGTTCAGCCATTCTAAGTACAATTACCTTATCAGAACCAGTGGCCAAATCGGAATACTTTTTTGTGTAATACTTATTTTGATAATAGGAAGCCACAAAACTTTTTCGGTCATCGTTAGTTTCAATCAAACTAATCAGCTTTGCTGATGGTGAATTTTCGTATCGCCCATTTAATTGATTAGGGAAATGGTATTCGGCAAGCCTATTCTTATCGTTTGCAGCAAAAGGGATATAAAAAACAATTTCAGCACTCGGATCGATACTTTTACTGAATAGATTGGCATATTTTGTTTCCAAAAAAGGGTTTCTACTTATTGCCTCATTAGCCATATTTATAGCTTCGCTATAATTCCTAACTGTAAGAAATACACTTGCAAGTAGCGATTCTGCAGCTATTACTGTAGCCCTTTCAGGTTTAATGTTTTTAATATTCAACCTGGCAAACTCCAAATCCTGAATAATTTGGGTATAAACATCACTATAACTTGAACGTGGTAAAAAGTTCTCTTTACTTGCATCTAAGGTTGGTTCTAACTTTAATGGAATTCCACCATACAAACGCACCAAATTGAAATAGTGTAATGCTCTTAAAAATCTTAGCTGTCCCTCATAATCTAACTTAGCCTGACTATCTAAAAAAGTAACATCCTGCAGTTTAAATAGCATGTAGTTCACTCTATTTATCGCATTATAGATATCAGCCCAAATACCTTCAACTAGAATATTATCAGATAATAAATCATTGGCATCAACGCTAGCATATTCAAGTTTTGTTCCCGATGCAACACTATTATCTGAAGCTAAATCTGGAACAATAATTAGGTTTCGACCATAGTAATGTTGCATCTGCATGGCATCATAGCAACCAATAA
The DNA here is from genome assembly GCA_051715525.1 of Bacteroidales bacterium. Lineage (GTDB taxonomy): Bacteria > Bacteroidota > Bacteroidia > Bacteroidales > Tenuifilaceae > UBA8529. The sequence continues at coordinate 991 of JBPXJX010000671.1, read as the reverse complement.
GTGCAGAATACACATTTTCAGGTGAATTGAATGCTTCATCAACCGGAATCTGCATCTTTGGCTTTAAATCCAGATTGCTTTCGCATGCAGAAATAATTAATATAATGAATATTAGAACTTTGCGCATACTCCAATCATTAAACTTTTGGGTTGAGGACAAGTAAAAAAATCTGTACCTAAAACAATGGAATTAGCACCATTGTAATTTACTTCAGGATCCATGCCCGAATATTTAGTTAATGTAAAAAGGTTCTTCCCTGCAATGTAAAGTTGAACATTTTTCACAAAACCATTTCTAAACCTATCACCATTAATATTATAGCTAAATTTTAAACTTTTTAACCGAATAAACGAACCATCCTCAACAAATCTTGAAGAAACTCTTTTATTATAGTTTGTTCCTTTAGGAATATCCGTTAAATCACCGGGATTCCGCCAACGATCCAAAATAGCTGTAGTTTGATTTCCCCCCGAAAGGGTTTCAGTATACATTCGGGTTGCATTGTAAATATCATTTTTAAAGGAGTAATAGAATAAAATGCTAAGAGAAAATGACCGGAATGACAATACACTATTGATGCCTCCAAAAAAAAGAGGGTAAGGTGTACCTATTTTAGTCCTATCCAATTCCGATATAATGCCATCATTATTTATATCCTTATATATCATTACTCCATTATCGGGATTTACGCCTAATGCTTTATACCCATAAAAGAATGAAACTGGTTCATCAACTTCAATGCTACTACTTGCTCTACCTATATTTCTTATGGGCTGATCATTATATAACTCTATAACTTTATTAATATTTGTAGAAAGACTAAAAGCAACATCCCAGCTTACGGGTCGATTAAAAATTTTAGCCATCAATTCAAGCTCGAGACCTTGATTTCGTAACTTTCCTATGTTTGTAATTATATAGCTATACCCTGTTGATGTTGGCATAGGTTTTTCAAAAAGGAGATCCTTGGTGTTTTTATGGTAATACTCA
>JBPXJX010000670.1:0-2454 GCA_051715525.1 Bacteroidales bacterium | reverse complement strand
TTTTAGTGGGTGGTAGTACTTTTTTAAATTTCTCATTGAAATCAATGAGCAAATCGGTTTCCTCCTTTTTGAAACTTATATAGAGGTCGACATACTTAGTAATCTCTTCATTTGAAAGGGAGCTAAGATTCTTGCTGCAATATTTGACTGCCTCACGCCTTTTTTCAAAAATTTGATTTTTCTTAACCCAATACTCATTATAAACAGGCCAGAATAAATCTGCCTCTTCACTTGTTAGGTTTAACTTCTTATTAAAAAAAGCCACCTTTTCGTTTTGCAATTCAGCCTCCCCTTTTTCGGCCTTTTGCTTGCAACCAAAAAAGAGTGTTAATGCAAAGAGAAATATTATAAGTCTTAAATTCATTACGGTTTAATTGTTCTTGTTGGTTCAAGCAGAGTACCATTTTCGATATAATCGTTTAAAAGATAATCCATTAACTCATCGTTCTTTTGATTTTTAACAGAATCCTTTTTAACGCTTTTCGTTACAGCCTCGTAAAGTTGGAACTCTTCAAACTCGGTTCCGCTCTCCTCAACTATTTTGATATAATCCTTCCTAAATGGACTGTTAAGTCCAACTTGCTTAGAATAGTAATAGCCAGTTAAGGCAAGCATTGCAAAAAGGCAAATTCCTGCGGCAAGAGCCAATTGAGTTCTTAATGTTACAGCCCAGCTTGTTGAAACCTCTTCAGCCTCTTGTTTCTTACAAAATTCTTGAACCCTCGATGGCAAGCCATCAAAATAACCCTCAGGAACCTTATATGGGTTCCTATTCCCGGCCTCGGTCAATTTTGGTCCAAATGTTTCTAAATCACTCATCTCTTTATATAATTCTTCTGAAAGTATGACATTTACCCTTAGAAAGGGTTTAATCCTCTTCTAAAAATTTTTCTATTTTTTTCATCGCGTGATGAAAAGATGCTTTTAATGCACCTACAGATGTGCCAAGAACTTCTGACATATCCTCATATTTCATTTCTTCAAAATACTTCATATTAAATACCAACCGCTGCTTCTCAGGTAGCCTAATAATGGCTTTTTGAAGTTTTAGTTGCAACTCATTCCCATCAAAATATGGTTCTGTTTCGAGGCTATTGGATAGCTGCTGTTCAACATCTATTATTGGTAAAAAATACTTTGTGCGTTTCCTTTTAAGAAAAGTTAAAGCCTCGTTGGTAGCAATTCGGTAAAGCCATGTGTATAACTGGGAGTCTTCGCGAAAGTTTTGAAGTCCGCCCCACACCTTAAGAAAGGTATTTTGCACAACATCATCGGCATCGTCGTGATTGATTACGATTTTGCGAATATGCCAGTAAATTCGCTCCTGATACTTACGAACGATAAGATTAAATGCATAGTTCTGAGTATCGCTGTTGCGATACATCTCGAGCAGCTCCTTATCGCTGTAGTTGTTCATCCTTTGGAAAGACTACTTACGAGCGATGGCTTTTTTAACTGCTTCAACAACATTGGTTGAATCGAGGCCATACTTCTTCATGAGTTCCTCTGGTTTACCGCTCTCGCCAAACTTATCGTTTACGGCAACCATCTCGAGTGGACGAGGTAACTTGCGAGCAAGTAGCTGAGCGATGCTATCGCCTAAACCACCATTCATCAAGTGCTCCTCGGCAGATACAGCACAACCAGTTTTAGTAACTGATTTTAGAATTGCCTCCTCATCTAAAGGCTTGATAGTATGAATATTGATAACCTCAGCGCTTATTCCTTGAGCCTCAAGAGCCTCGGCAGCCTCAATTGCTTTCCAAAGCATATGTCCAGTTGCAAAAATACTTACATCCTTACCCTCAATCATGGTAATGGCTTTGCCAATGATGAACGGTTCATTTTCAGGAGTAAAATTTGGAACAACTGGGCGACCAAAACGAAGGTAAACAGGACCTACATAATCAGCAATAGCTAAAGTTGCAGCCTTCGTTTGATTATAGTCGGCAGGATTGATAACCACCATGTTTGGCAGCATCTTCATCAACCCAATATCCTCCATAATCTGGTGCGTAGCACCATCCTCGCCAAGGGTTATACCAGCGTGCGAAGCACAAATCTTCACATTCTTATTTGAGTATGCCACGCTTTGGCGAATTTGGTCGTAAACACGACCAGTAGAAAAGCCAGCAAAAGTACCAGTGAATGGAATTTTACCACCAATGGTTAACCCTGCTGCCAAGCCAATCATGTTTGCCTCAGCAATACCAGTTTGAAAAAATCTTTCGGGAAAATCTTTTACAAAATCGTCCATTTTAAGCGAGCCAATAAGGTCGGCACAAAGGGCAACAACGTTAGGATTCTTTTTCCCAAGTTCGTGTAGGCCTGCTCCAAAACCAGAGCGGGTATCTTTATTTCCTGTTGAAACTATTTTCTTCATCTAATTGTCTTTTTTGAGAGAGATTGCATCCCTCTTATTTAAGCTTAAAGGCTTTAAAAAATGACTTGAAA
>JBPXJX010000669.1:0-3014 GCA_051715525.1 Bacteroidales bacterium | reverse complement strand
CCTTTATCCTTCAACTTCTTTTTAATGTAAGTTGAAGTGATATCAAGTGGAGGCTTTATCAGCATTAAGTTTTCAACAAGCGATGGGAATTTTACCTGAATTAAACGAACAATTGCAGGGCAAAATGATGATATTATAGGTTTGGTATGCTGATTGTTTGCGATATATGAGTTAATCTCTTCCTTTAGGATTTCAACGGAGGTTTCTACTTCAACCACCTCGTTAAAACCAAGTTTTTGTAATATTGAGGTTACAGCAGTAGCTGTAATTTCATCTGAAAATTGCCCTGAGAGTATTGAAGGGACTAATGCTACACGATAATCGTAGTTAAATATCTTGCTAAAATCGTCCTGTTCAATGATTATTGCATTTGTTGGGCAAACCCTAAAGCACTCACCGCAATCGATACAACGATTTTCGTATAGGTTGGCTTTTCCATCTTTAACCCTAAGCGCTTCGGTAGGGCATACCCGCATACAATGCGAGCAGCCAATGCACACATCGTGACGAATTTTTAGGGCATGATGAAAAACCTTGTTTTCCATTTCGATGGATACTACTTTATATGAACCACAATTTCAAGTTTAGTGCCTACACCAACTTCGCTCTCAATCTTAAACTCATCTGAGTTTTTTTTGATATTCGGAAGCCCCATTCCTGCTCCAAACCCCATTTCTCGTACTTCAGGGGTTGCAGTAGAGTAACCCATTTGCATCGCCTGTTCGATATTTGCAATGCCAGGGCCTTTATCTGTTAATAGCATTCTAATTCTTTCGGTATCAATATATACCTGAATAACCCCGCTGTACGCATGTGCAACTACATTTACTTCAGCTTCATACAATGCAACAACAACCCGCTTTACCACTTTTGGGTCAACATTTAGCTGCTTTAGCGATCGCTTTACCTGGCTCGATGCATAACCTGCTCGAGTAAAATCGCCGCCTTCAACTTTATATTCAAAGTGCATTGTCATAAAAATGGCTTAGAAAACAGGTTTTAATCCACTGTTAAAAAGTACGCCAGATGCTCTAAACATCGAACTGGGACACTCAATAAGCACAATACCGCTTTCTTTAGCAAGTTTTAGCATATCAGCATTTACCTTTTTGTTTCGAACAAATACTATACAGCTAATATCCGACATTTCTGCGGTTCTAAGTGCTTGTACGTTTGCTAATCCTGTTAAAAGAATCAGGTTGTCTTTTTGTATTGTAAGCACATCGCTCATAAGATCTGATGAAAAAGCGTATTCAACCTCCTTTTCAAGGAGTTCGTTTCCGCTTACAATTTTACCGTTGAGCATTTCTGCAACATCTTTCAGTTTCATATTTTTATTCATTTTTAAAGATGTTGGATTACCATCCATATTATCATCATTTTTTACGATGCAAATATAAGTATATGCATGTTAATAAAAAAACAATGTTAACAGAATAACAGTATGTTTAATAGCAACATTTACTTATTTGATTATAAATAAAATAGCGCAAGACTGTTGGCCTTGCGCTATCTGTTTGTATGGTTAAAAAGTGTTATTTTTTATCGATGCTCTCGATATGTTTGTATTTGAAAAGGGCTATAATTGATATAATGAATAAGCCAACAACTGTAAAGTATACAAAAAGTGGAACTGGAATTGGATCACCACTGGCATAAGAGTGTAAGCCTGATAGATAGTAGTTTACTCCGAAATAGGTCATTAAAACCGAAGAGAATGCGAATAACGATAGTAGATTAAATGTATAAACGCTTCTTAAAGGTTTTATCATTCTTGAATGAATAACTATGCTGTAAACTATCATGGTAATTAGTGACCAAGTCTCTTTGGGGTCCCAGCCCCAGTAACGACCCCACGATTCGTTTGCCCAAATAGCACCTAAAAATGTTCCTATTGTAAGTAAGTAAAGTCCTATTGTTAAGGTACTATAATTCAATACGGTTAGCTCATCTATAGCGCTACTAATCCGACGACTATTTTTAGGATTTGAGATTGAGTACAGTACCATAACAATTAAACCAAGTATTGCTCCAAGGCCAAGGAACCCATAGCTACTGATAATTACTGAAACGTGTAATGTTAGCCAATATGATTTTAGAACAGGAACAAGATTTGTAATTTCAGGATCCATGAAGCTAAAATGCGCCACAAGTAAGGTTAGTGCTGATAAAACTGCCGTAGCAGGTATTGCAAAATGTGACTTGTTACTGAAAATAAAGCCAGCCAAAAGGGTTGCCCACGAAATAAATATCATTGATTCGTACCCATTGCTCATTGGAGCATGCCCCGATATGTACCAGCGCATTGCCAACCCTATAGTGTGAAATACAAATCCAACAATTAGAAGAATATTTAATGCCTTAAAGCCGATACCCCAAAGTGCTCTTCCTGAGGCAATGCTATATACAAGTAATATAATCAGCAGTAATCCAATAGTAGCGTAGTATGGAAATAGTTTTTCATAAATCTTTACCTTATTATATAGTACTTCAATACTAATTTTACGCTCAGATGGTAATTCGTAGTTTGCGAACTTTCTCTGGTAGTCGGCAATGGATGTAACAAACTCGTTAACCTCCTTATAATTTTTAGAGATTGATGCTTTTTGAGCCGATTCAAATATCAAGCCCATAATCTTACTAAGATATAGCGAATCGTTACTACTCTCTGCATATTTAACAGCTTCTGCTGGCGAACCCCAGTGGCTCGTTTTATCTTTTATGGGGAATATTTTTAGAAAGTCGCCGGTGTAGATCATGTATAGGATGTTAATTCGCTCATCGAGTTTTATAACCTCCTTATCGAGCTTACTCCTTTTTCCTTCTGCTTTTGCATATGCCTCTTCAACTAGAGTTCCAATCGTATATTGATTATTTTGAAGATCTACAACATCTGTAAATGCAGCATAATCGCCATTAATTCCAAGTTTTTTAGATAAGTCGCTATTCCCAACCTTTATTAAAGGTATACTTTTCCAGCTATCAAAATCAGCATAAAAACCGAGGAATACCTG
>JBPXJX010000668.1:0-3197 GCA_051715525.1 Bacteroidales bacterium | reverse complement strand
CCAGCCTGATATCCAATGAAAGTGTTGTATTGTCCAGAAGAATTAAATTTCCCGGTTTGATAACCTATAAAAGTATTATAACTCGGATCGGATGTAGTTCCGTTTCCTGAATTCCATCCAGTCTCGAATCCCATGTAAACATTATACTTACCAGATAAGTTATTGTATCCTGTTTTATAACCAATATAAGTGTTATAACTAGCAGTATCGTTGTAACCGCTCTGATGTCCTATAAAAACATTGTAGTCACCAATTGTATTACTATTCCCAGCTTCGTTTCCCAGTACTGTATTAAAGTTACCCGTTGTGTTTGATAATCCAGCTTTATAACCCATAAATGCATTTGAATTACCAGTTGTATTGGATAAACCTGCTTGATAACCTAAAAAGTTATTATACAACCCTGTAGTTGTTTTACTCCCGCTCTGGTGTCCTATAAAATAATTATTTGGAGTTAACTGGATAAAGTTGCTTGGTGCAACCTTGCCCGAACCCGATAACCCACCTATGGCAAAACCGCCTTTGGCGCCTTTGGTTGGATTCTCATTAACATAAATTCGTGTGCAATCGGGAGCCACATACATCAGGTCCCTCGAAAGTATCGCTTTGCCTGAACCTGACAAACCGCCTATGGCAAATCCACCTTTAGCTCCCTTGGTTGCCGATTCCTTTATGTAAATGCGAGAGCTATCTGAGGTTACTCGCATGTAAATGGCCGATTCTCCGGCTTTACCAGAACCCGAAAGGCCACCAATGGCAAACCCTCCCTTGGCTCCCTTCACTATTGGTGAATCCTCGACGTATATCCTGACCCCGCTTTGGTAGACCCCTAGAACAACCTTACCGGCTGAGTTCTTCACTTCGAGGATTGGTGCGTCAGGATCTGTTGTGGTTATGCTGTTAACCTGTAAACTTGTACCCCATGATAGGTTGGATAGCCCTGTTAAAGAGTTTGCTCCTGTCCAAAGAGCAACCTGTCCATTAGCCCCTGTTCCAGTTGCTACGCTATTTATGCTGCTAGGAGATTTCCATAGTACACCGTTTCCAGTACTTGTTAGAATCTGATCCAATGTACCTGCATTAAGTGATCCTGACGTATTATCGTATAATGCACTCCTAAGCCTAATGCCGCCATTTACATCTAGCTTTGAAGTAGGGGTAATACCTATCCCAACATTTGCACCATCATTGATAATTGTTGATGATGGTGTCCATGTTCCATTATAATATAATGTTTGTCCAGCTGCACCACTTATGGGTATTCCATCCTGAGCAATTACACTCCAAGTGGAGCCATTATATACATATGATTTTTTATCGGTTGTATTATAATAGGCTTGATTTAAAGAAGGAGTACCAGGAGCACTTCCAAGTGGCCCTAACCACTGAATTGAAATACCATTTTGCCCATTTGTTCCATTGATACCATTATTACCATCTACTGCAATAATATTCCAACCTGTACCATTCCAAATGTAAGATTTCTTATCTCCAGTATTATAATATGCTTGATTTAAAACTGGTGAGGTTGGTGCAGTTCCAAGTGGACCCAACCACTGAATTGAAACACCATTTGTTCCATTTGATCCATCAACTGAAACTATTAGCCATGTGCTACCATTATAAACATATGATTTTTTCTGCCCTGTATGATAAAAAGACTGATTTAGTGTTGGGTTTGTGGGAAAATTACTTGAACCTGATAACCATTGAACAGAAACACCATTCGTACCTGGTAATCCTTGATCACCTTTATCACCTTTAATTGACTGCAATTCAACCCAGTGTGTTCCATCTAGATATGGTTCTGTTGCAGATGTTACATCAACTTGGCAAATGTACATTGAATTAACTAATGCACTAGCTGTTGATCGATGAAACACATAGTTTCCTGAAATATATGGTGTATTAGCTACCCAATTGCCTTTATTGATTAACCCTGGACCCGGATCACCTTTGGCTCCATCTTTAGCTAATGTTTCCCAAGCAGTTCCATTATAGATGTAAGATTTTTTATCTACTGTATTATAATACGCATCATTTAATATGTTAGCAGGTTGAATAGCTAAATCTCCAAGCCAGTGGATTGATTGACCGTTTGCTCCATCAATCCCATCCTGAGATAAAACATCCCAGCCTGTGCCATTATAAATAAATGATTTTCCTTCTGTTGAATTGTAATAGGCTTGATTTATACTTGCAGGATCTGGAGCCGAACTTCTAACACCTAACCACTGAATTGAAAGTCCATTTTGCCCATTCGTTCCATTAATTCCATCCTTTCCATCACTTGTCATTACTACCCAAGTGGTACCATCATGGATATAAGATTTTTTCAATGTTGTATTATAATAGGCCTTATTCTTTGAGCCTGCGGGTGCATCATTAAACTCTCCAAGCCAATTTATCGATATACCATCAATTCCATTTGTACCGTTTGTACCGTTTGTACCATCTTTAGCGAGAATATCCCAAGCTGCTCCATTGTAAATAAATGCACTTTTAAGATTTAAGTTGTAGTATGCCTGGTTTTTAGATGGGTTTGAAGGTTCATTAAATAAATTGCCCTGCCAAGAAATGGACAAACCATCTTGCCCTGCAGGGCCTGGAGTTCCGCTTGCAGCATACGCTGCAATAGGAACAGATTGAACTCTTGTTGGACTACCCATTATTGTGTAGTTTGTTCCACCCAATGGATCAATATCAACTTTAATCAACACATCTCCGGAACTCCAAGGAATACTTGCTAAAGAACCTTGAGTAATAGTACCACTACCCACAACATAATTAATAACACCTTGAGCACTAGTTGTCAGCGTTTTGTTTTCGGTAAAAAAAACTGTTCCTGATGTGTTTTGAAGAGTAATTCTTATGGTCACACTTCGATCTTTTATAGCAGCACCATTAGCATCTCGGACAACAGCCTGATAATTAAATCCTTGAGGAGTCTGCGCATAAACCATGTTTGCAATTGAAATACAAACAATAAATAGGTAGAATTTTCTCATGGCTATTTCAATTAAAGTTAGTTTATAACCTATTGAACGATAAGAGTTTTATAGCAGATAAAAAAAGAGAATTCAAAAAAATGAAAGAATTGAGAAATTGAAAGAAATGTTTGAAATTTTTGAAGATACAATTTAAAACAAAAAGATAGGATTTGAAAATCTTTCTAACTCAAATAGTTAATATGGAAA
>JBPXJX010000667.1:0-3167 GCA_051715525.1 Bacteroidales bacterium | reverse complement strand
TAAAAAAGTTAATTTCGATAAACAAAAAACAAACAGTAAAATGTTTGGAGAGTAAACCGAAAATCTTAAGAGTAGGTAAATAATAATTAAATGAAATAATGAAAATATCTAAGTTGTTATTGATTGCATTTTTAACCTTTTCTTATGCAAATTTAGAAGCTCAAACCGAATCTGGTAATTTTTTATTTGGTGGATCATCAAAACTTGGATTCTCATCCACTAAAACAAAACTAAGCGCTGAAGGTGAAAGTTATGATTATAGTAAAACGAAAGCTTTTAATTTTAGCCCTCAAATTGGCTACTTTGTGATAGATGGCCTTGCATTTGGAGTTGAAATCCCTATTACTAGTCAGGTTGAAGAAATAGATTTTATTGGACAAGAAATGACAAGAAAATCTATTGCATATGCTTTCGCACCTTTTGCTAGATATTATTTTGGTTCTCAAAATATAAAACCATTTTTACATGGTGGAGTTGGATTCGGTAAAGAAACTTTTAAATATGAGGATGAAGATAATTCTGATGAGACTACAAATAATATTCTTTTATATAGTTTAGGAGGAGGTATTGGCTTTTTTGTTAACGAAAAAGTTTCTTTTGACTGTGGAGTTTTTTATTCGTCAATGACAAGAAGCCTTGAAAATTATATGGGAGGTGATGTAGACGTAGATGAAACAACTAGCGGTTTAAATGTATCTGTTGGTCTTGTTGTAATGTTTTAATTTTGTATAAAGTAAGTTACTTATGTAGTTAGAGCATAAGTAACTTACTTAATCTTAACTTTTATTTTGCCTTTTTTAGGTTATTTTTAGCAATCTTCACCTTCTCTTCGGCTCGTTTCTTCGCATCTTTAGCGGCCTTAAGTTTAGTATTCCCTCTAGTGATTAATTGATTGCCTGTACTAAAACTCTTGTTAACCTCTTTCAATGCGGTTTTTAATTCTTTTACTTCCCCTTTATGGGTTTCTTTTAGCTCTTTAACAGCACTCTTTGCCTCGGAGCGAGTTTCTTGATCTTTGGATTTTGATTGTTTTTCGTAAGATTTAAGGCTTTTATTAAAATTTTTGTCGAGTTTGCCAATCTCTTTAGTAAGACGTTTTTTCTCTTTACTTGCCTCCTTAACCATTTGCTTCCCATCCTTAATCATGGTTAAAACCTGCTCAATTTTTTCATTGGCCTGCTCAAGTTTAGCCATAGCAGAGTCATACCTAGCTTGATAATCGGGAGGTAATGTTGATTTTGAAGCAATAGCTGTATTTGGTAAACTCGCAGAAAGCGAGATTATCATTAGGAGAAAAAGTAGGACTTTGATTTTCATATAATTGCTATTATTGAACAACTATAATTAACACCTTTAATGCAATACTTACCATATTGCTCTGATAAATAATGGGTCAATTTAGCAATTTTTGACTTAACTTGATAAAAAAAGAACTAATAGTTGTATTTGAGAGTATTCGTTAAGCAAATGTCAAATTTGAAGTTTAACAAAATATTATTTGAGGTTTAAATGCTGAATATGTAGTACTAGTAGTTTTTTTATTTAGTATTTATTAGATTTACACTTAAATCTAAAAGGAAGCATATGTTGGCTTTTATTATTATAATAGTAATCATAATTGCTCTTATTTATATTTTTCTTTTCAAAGGTGCACGAGGAAGTTCATCCTCATCTGATTCATCATTTTTATCCGGTTCTAACTTTGATTCAACCGATTCTTCATTTGATTCCTTTCATGGTGGAGGTGGTGGTGAATTTGGCGGTGGTGGTGCTGGAGGTAGCTGGGGAGATGAGTCTGGAGGCGGCGATAGCTCCGACTCCGGAGGAGGTGGTAGCAGTGATTAATCATTCATTTAAATAGAAGAAATTGCTTTTGGTTCAGCTTACCGGTTTATCGGGTTCAGGAAAGACAACCGTTGCCAATTTGGTAAAGGAGAAACTTGCTGCACAAAATATTCAAATAGAAGTTATTGATGGTGACGAGTACCGAAAAACCCTTTGCAAAGGTTTAGGCTTTTCGTACGAGGATAGAGTTGAAAACCTTCATCGATTGGGATTTGTTGGTAAACTGCTTTTAAAACACGATGTGATTTCAATAATATCAGCAATTAACCCTTTCGAGAACGTTAGAAAAGAACTCTCAGACTACTCCTCAAAGGTTAAGACGGTTTGGGTTAATTGTGATTTAGAAATTTTAAAGAAACGTGATCCTAAAGGGCTTTACCAAAGGGCATTGCTGCCCGATGGCAATCCCGATAAAGTTTACCAATTTACAGGTATTAGCGATCTTTATGAAATTCCAAAAAATCCTGACTTAGTAATTTATACCGATAAAGAAACACCTCAAGAATCAGCTGAAAAATTGGTTGAATTTATTTTAATGTCAATAAAATAAAAAGTCTTGGGCTAATAGATAATATCACCCCAAGACCTATGACTCGTTTTATTAATTCTAAACCTTTTTACTCTCCCAATACTTAATTGCCCAAACCGATACTTTAAGGCTTATGAAGATGAGCAAGGGCCAAGTCAGTAACCAAAGTATTAATTGTAAATATTCCATATTTTCATGTATTTAAATTCTGTCAACTATAAACTGTCAACTTAAAACTAATAAATATGCCCTTCGTTCTTCATTTCTTCGGCATCAATCTGTTTGCTATTCATCGATTTCCAAACGTACCAAATATAAGCAATTACAAAAGGTACAAGCAAAGAAACCACGCTCATCACCGTTAATGTGAATTTGCTCGAAGAGCTGTTGAAAATAGTTAACGAGCTTTGAAGATTGAATGTTGATGGGTAGTACGCAGTATTGTTATATCCCGCAATAAGAAATAGGGCAAGCACAGTAAGGATTGTACCAATACCAGCAAACCAAATTCCATTAGTATAATTGGTTAACAGCGATTTTCCAATTCCCCATAGCACTAGCACAACACCAATTAGGAATAATCCCAATACGATTGGCATGGCAATTAGATTGTGTAGATATTTGTATGGTTCCATGAAAACCTGACCGTTTGAAGGGTTGACAGCAAAACCATCGCGCAGAACTAGCCATACAACAAAGGTTAAGAAGAATACAAGGAATGGAATTGCATTGTAAAGCAGTTGCTTTTTTGAGCGTGCAAAAATCTCCGAGCTATTGACATGGTTCATAAAAT
>JBPXJX010000666.1:0-2681 GCA_051715525.1 Bacteroidales bacterium | reverse complement strand
TAATGGGTCGAAAAGAATAGAAGGAGAATCTTCAGTAGCAACGGAGTTATATAATTCCATAGTTATCAGAATTAAGTTAGGATGACCTTTTAGTACTACAAAAATACATTATGATTCGGGCTATTCAACAAATTTGAGTTTGTATTGAAATGATTTTGCTCATTGAAATTATACTTCTCGTTTAATTTATGGCTATTGTTCATATTTACGCATTTAAAGGGCATAATGTTATGTTTAATACTCTTAATGGATAAAACATGTTTCTTAACATATGTCAAAAATATTGACAATAACAAGCATAAAATCAAATACATATGTAACTTTTAAAGAAATTGTGCGCTCATTTTTTTTCAATTCAACTTTTAGGTGATGCTTAAACTTTTAAATTTGTCGAGTGTTTTTTGAATAAACAATTGAAAACTAAATAATACAAGGAGGTTCCATGTCAAAACGTAATGTTATTATCATTGGTGCAGCCGGAAGAGATTTTCATAATTTTAACACATTCTTCCGTGATAACGCAAGCTATAACGTTGTTGCATTTACTGCAGCTCAAATTCCTGATATCGATGGACGTAAATATCCAGCCGAATTAGCAGGTAAATTATACCCAAAGGGTATTCCAATTCACGCTGAAGAAGAGCTTGTAAAACTTATTAAAGATTTAAAAGTTCAAGATTGCGTATTTTCATACAGCGATGTTCCTTACAACCGTGTAATGAACTTAAGTTCTGTTGTTAACGCAGCTGGTGCAAACTTTATGCTATTAGGACCAGGTGAGACTATGGTAAAGAGCACCAAACCAGTTATTGCTGTTGTTGCTACTCGTACAGGTTGCGGTAAATCACAAACTTCTCGTAAAGTTGTTGAGCATTTAATGGCTCAGGGCTTGAGAGTTGTTGCTGTTCGTCACCCAATGCCTTATGGTGATTTAGTTGCTCAAAAAGTTCAACGCTTCGCAACTGTAGCTGATCTTAAAAAGCACAAATGTACTGTTGAGGAGATGGAAGAATACGAACCACACGTAGTACGTGGTAACGTTATTTATGCTGGTGTTGACTATGAGGCAATTCTTCGCACTGCAGAGAAAGATCCTAGTGGTTGTGATGTTATCCTTTGGGATGGTGGAAACAACGACTTCGCTTTCTTCAAACCAGATTTAACTATCACAGTTGCCGACCCACACAGACCAGGTGCTGAGGTTAGCTACTATCCAGGTGAAGTTAACATTCGTTTAGCCGATGTAATCGTTATCAACAAAATGGATTCTGCTTCGCCAGAAGGAATTCAGATTGTACGTGACAACATTCGCAAAACCAATCCAAAAGCAATTGTTGTTGACGGTGCTTCACCAATCAAAGTTGATGATCCAAAACTTATTGAAGGTAAGCGTTGCTTAATCGTTGAAGATGGTCCAACCCTTACCCATGGTGAAATGAAGATTGGTGCAGGTACTATTGCTGCTCGCAAATTTGGTGCTTCGGAAGAGGTTGATGCTCGTCCTTACTTGGTAGGAAAGCTAAAAGAAACCTACGAAATCTATCCAAATATTGGTAGTATTTTACCAGCAATGGGTTATGGTGCTCAACAGCTTAAAGACTTAGAAGCAACAATCAACAAGACTGATTGCGATACAGTTATTATTGCAACCCCAATTGATCTTAACCGTATTATCAAGATTAAGAAACCAAACACCCGCGTTTACTATGATCTAGCGGAGATTGGAACGCCAGATCTAAAAGGCGTTCTTGAGAATTTTGTTAAGAAACATAAGATTAAAAGAGGCAAGTAATTTTCTTTCTTAAAGCCTAAGGCTGCTCTTGTAAAAGAGCAGCCTTTTTAGTTTTAAAAAATTGACTAGATTTATTGTTTGTTTTTCAATGGTATAATTATTGCTATTTTTGCCACGGATTTTATTTGGATGAGAAACTTTTTCTACGCTTTAGCATTATTACCCCTACTATTTAGCCATTTTTCGATGGCTAGCGAATGCTATTGCCTACAGGATACATCTAAAAAAGGTTATAATGCTTCTGCTTCATTCCCAAAATCAAAACTTGGGGTTGATGTTATGGTGCTTATGACTGGTGAACAACGAGAAGTTGAAATTCGTAAGTTTTCTGCAAAATTCATTTATTATTCTAAACCAGCCGAATCGGTTATGACGCAGATAGATAGACGGTTGGTTAATGCTATATACTATCGAAGTGGTAGAAAAGAAATAATTACTCCCAAAGCGGTAGATTTACCTCAAAGCAGTGATTGGGAAAAGATTAAGATAACGGAAGACCCGAAAGATATTGGTGGAACGATGATTCAGATTGACGTTATTGAAGTTGAGGTTGAGGCGAGTACACGAGAGCAGTATGTTAAACCTCAAACCCTCGAAAATTCTGCATACATAATACTTCGCAAAAAAGCAGCATTGATGAATGGTGAGCTGGTATTAATAAAAAAGAAATCGCATAGTAGGCCTTATGGCGAAGCACCATCGTTGAGGATTGAAGCGGTTGCTTACCGAAAAATTTAGAGAAAAAATTTTCTCATTAAGGGAAAAGAAAATGCGAGGGTTACTCGCATTTTTACTTATTCAACTATTTCTTTAATAAATCCCTTATTTCTGTTAAAAGTTCTTGATCCTTGGTTGGTGTCGGTGGGGTAACTGGAGCGGCTGCTTCCTA
>JBPXJX010000665.1:0-1680 GCA_051715525.1 Bacteroidales bacterium | reverse complement strand
TATTACAAATAGTTTTAATTCTGTAACTTTCTTTTTTTCTTCGCGTTTCTAATTTGATAGAGTATTTATTACATTTTAAATCTTTTCAAGGTGAAGCGCATTATATTTCTTTCAACTTTTCTAGTTCTCATAGTTATATGTAGTTGTAAAAAGGAGCAGGAATCTGCTAAACTCCCAACGATCACTACCTCTTCCGTTAGCGGTATTACTGCAACAACTGCAATAAGCGGTGGTACAATTTCAAATAATGGTGGTGACTGGGTTTACGAACGCGGAGTTTGTTGGAGTACCGAGCCAAACCCATCAATAAGCCTATCTACAAAAACAACGGATGGTTCAGGGAATGGGACGTTCTCAAGTACATTAACTGGACTTTCAAATGAGACCGTATACCATGTTAGAGCCTATGCTACCAACTCTGCTGGAACAGCTTATGGTGAAGATATCACATTTACAGCATCAGGAACTTCGATACCTACAATTACAACGACTCAAATTTCAAACATTACCGAAACTTCTGCAAAAAGTGGCGGTTTTATTTCATCCAACGGAGGATTAACAATCTCTTTAAGCGGTGTTTGCTGGAGTACAAATATTAACCCAACAATATTAGACTCAAAAACGACAGATGGTTCAGTGACTGGTCCATTTACAAGTACAATTGCAGGATTAACTAAAGATGTTGTTTATCATGTTAGAGCCTATGCAACAAACTCAAAGGGTACAGCATACGGCTCCGATTTAGCATTTATTGCAAAAGTTGGAGGTAGTTCAACTGCCGACAACGACCATATGATGCTTGGAAATCCAAGCGGAGCAATTACGGATATAGTTAGTGCAAATAATTACTTGATGGTAAAGCCTCAATATGCCTTGTCATATAATAATTCCAAATTAACTACAAACTGGACTGCGTGGCATGTTTATTCAAATGATATTACTAACATAGCAGACAGACAAGATGATTTTAGAGCAGATGTTTTGCCAACAGGATGGTATCGAGTTAATGAAGGAGATTATGATTACTCAACCTATGGTTTTGATAGAGGTCATATGTGCCCTTCTGCCGATAGAACCTCATCCATTCCTAACAACTCAGCTACTTTTTTAATGACCAATATGATCCCACAGGCTCCTAATAACAACCAAGGTCCATGGATGTATCTGGAGGATTACTGCAGATCTTTAGTAAACTCAGGAAACGAACTATTTATTATTTGTGGACCTTATGGACAGGGAGGTAGAAGTGATAAAGGAACTTTTACTATTTTAAGTTCAGGTGTAGTTGTACCAAGCTACACATGGAAAATAATCGTTGTTATTCCTAATGGGAGTAACGATTTAAGCCGTATATCAAATTCAACACGTGTAATTGCTGTTTGGATGCCTAACGACAATGTTGCTTGTCCAAAAGCTAGTCTTTGGACATCATATAGGAAAAGCGTAGACTATATTGAATCACAAACTGGGTATGATTTTCTTACCAATGTATCTACAACTATTCAAGATGTAATCGAGGCAAAAGTTGATAACCTTTAAGAATCGTTAAATCAATAAAAAACCCCAACAAAAATTGTTGGGGTTTTTTATTTGTTCCAATTATGGATATTATGGCTTTATCATATCAACGCTACGTTTTACAAATCGGCTTAAATCCTCACCCTTAAGCATATTGTTGGA
>JBPXJX010000664.1:0-1964 GCA_051715525.1 Bacteroidales bacterium | reverse complement strand
GTTCAATAAACTGTCCACGCTGCTTTTTTTGCCAATAATAGAACTCTGATTGGCAACCAGCGCAATTCGTTTTCCTTTTAGATAAGGTACATATTTTTCAGTCTGGTCGGCACCCGTAATAACTCCCAGCTTTTGCTTTGATGATTTACTTTGTGCATTGCTTTCACTATTGCTGATTATCAGTAGTGTAAAAAAAAGGATAGAAGTAAATCGTAACATTTGTAGCTGGTTTTATTGTTCGTGCTTTGCGGGATAAGGTGGCTAAATTAGTGAATTTTGGCTAATGAACGCTATTTTAGACCTGCAAGGTTTTTGAAACCTACCCGATATACACATCTTTTTAAAGTTCTTTGACATATTGTATCTTAGTGATAAAAATGGTTGTTGAAAAACGGTTAGACTTTCAATATAGTCGTTTAGTTTCTGAAATGGAGACCAAACGGAGTGTTGTATTAAAACATTTATCATCGAATCGGAATGAAGAAATCAGTTTTGGACGTTTTCTTCGTAATCCACGGGTAAGTATGCACACGATTTTATCAGAGATAACCTCAAAGACCAGTCAAATGGTCAAATCCAAATCACTTTTACTGATTGAAGACAGTACAGAACTAAGTTTTGGATTGGATTCTCAGATAAAAAACATTGGTAAAGTAGGTACTGGCAAAGAAGACGGCTTGTATAGCCACCCTGTAGTGGTCTTAGATTCTCAAGAACAACATTGCTATGGGCTTGCTCATTGTCATATCTATAATCAGAATCATAAAAATAAGGATGCTGGTTACTCACTCAAAGAGCGAATACGACTCAATAATCATACTCCTTTTGATCAAAAAGATAGTTATCGTTGGTTGAGTAGCATCATTGAGGCAAAAAAAGTTTGCCAATCAAGTGCTTCTATGACCGTTGTTGCTGACCGAGAAGCTGATATTTATGAGGCCTTAGAGTACTTTATTGAAAAACTATCCATTGATTTTTTGATTCGTATGCGAGTTGACCGTCCTGTGGTCGGCGAAGGTGAAAATCAAAAAATAGTCGATACTCTGGCCAAGGTCGCTTACCAAAAATCCTATAAAATCATGCTGCCTGCTACTGACAAACGTAGTAAACATGAAGCTCAATTAATGGTAAAATGGAAAGAGATGTCGATTAAAAAACCTAAAAATAATAACGATAAAACTATAGCTTCCTCCATCAAAATCAATGTGATTCAAGTCAGCGAAAATCCTGATACAGTTGTCAATAATGAAGATCCTATTCATTGGATTTTACTTACTTCTCATCCTGTTGAGTCCTTTGAAGATGCTTATCAAATCATTCAATGGTACACTTGGAGGTGGTTTATTGAACAATTATTTAGATTACTCAAATCGCAAGGACTTAACATGGAACATTCCACATTAACCACTTATGAGAGCCTGAGTAAACTCTCACTTTTAGCATTGGATGTTGCCATAAAAATCTTACAGTTAGTTATTGCAAAAGATGTTGCTAATCCCACTGACATTACCAATGTTTTCTCTGAGGATGAAGTAGAATTTATCAAAATTTTAGCACCAACCTTAGAGGGTAAAACTGATAAACTCAAGAATCCTTATAAAAACGATGATCTCCGATTTGCCGTCTGGGTAATAGCAAGGCTTGCAGGATGGAGCGGCTATCAAAAACAATCTCCCCCTGGCCCCATTACTTTACATCGGGGAATGGTAATATTTAAACAACTCTTTCGAGGGTTTATTATCACTAAGTCAATATGTCAAAAAACGAGTTTATAAATTATGTATATCGGGTAGGTTTTCAAAAACCTTACAGGTGTGCTTGTTTGCTTACTTTGTTATTTTTATTGTCCAAGCGTAACTGCTAGGGACTTTTTGAGCCAATTTTTGAGGAACTTGAACCGTAATTTTGCCGTCTTTCTGAACCCATTTTAAGTTGTCAGGAAAACCCAAAAGGCTAATTTTTGA
>JBPXJX010000663.1:0-3781 GCA_051715525.1 Bacteroidales bacterium | reverse complement strand
TTCTCGTCCAACATCAATTATTTTACATTTCCATTTAAAATAGAGGCTAACTTTTCCTTCCAAAATGCTTTCAAAATAACC
This sequence comes from Bacteroidales bacterium, assembly GCA_051715525.1. Taxonomy (GTDB): domain Bacteria; phylum Bacteroidota; class Bacteroidia; order Bacteroidales; family Tenuifilaceae; genus UBA8529. The sequence continues at coordinate 3,700 of JBPXJX010000663.1, read as the reverse complement.
ATTTGATTGAGATGGTACAAAGTTTATATTCCTAATTTTAATTATCAATATATCATTAGGATTGGCTACTGACATTGTCTTTCCTTTATCATCAATATAATGAATTTCATCCAGAAGGATATTATAATTCATCTTACTTTGTGAGTAAGTTTTGTCTTTATAAAGAATTCTACCGTCCCAGAATTTTTCAAAAACATACTGATGTTCAGTACTTAGAGTTTCGTTCAGTTTTATATTTCTTTGAAAGCTAACTTCAAGATTATTTTGTCCAATAAGGTTTATTGAACAAAGAATCATAAAAAGAAAAATTATTGTTTTCATAGTTAATTATTTTTGCAAAAGAAGATGTTGATATATCTGCAAGTTAATAATTATCAATCCTTAATTCCAAAAAATCATTTAATTATTTTCATCAGCTCTTCAACTGCCTTTTCAAGCTGTTGATCGCGGCCTTTACTAATTACTAATGGTTCATTTTTAACCGAAAAATCGGGAACAGTTTCGAAGTTCTCCATCCATTTCCCATTAATATCTTTGGCGCTAACAGGTACAACTCCAAATTGGGTTGCACCATCCTGTAAACCTTCCCAGCCTGCAAAGCTGCAGGTTCCTGGAGTAGGCATACCGACCGTTTTACCAATGTTAAGCTGTTGGTAACCGCATGCAAAGCAGCTACCATCGCTATAATTCGACTCGTTGAACATGGCAATGGTTGGATTTGTCCATCGGAATGTTGGCTCGTAGCCTAACGAGCGTCGCTCGTTGCTATAGTCGATGAATTTCTTACCCGTAAAGAACATGGCTAGGTCGGCAACCAAATCGCCACCACCATTGAAGCGAGTATCAACTATAACACCCTTACGATCGTGGAATTTACCCATCATCTCCTCGTAGATATCGCGGTAAGGTCCATCGCCCATGCCAGGGATATGAACGTATCCAAGCTGACCATTACTTAGCCTGTCAACCTCTGCCTCGTTCATTTTAACCCAACGACGGTAAAGCAAGCCATTTTCATCACCTAAACTAATTGGCTTGATTGATATCTGCTGTCTTGTATTTGTTGTTGGATCAAACACTTGAAGTAGTGTGAACTTATCAACCTTACGGTTTAGATATTCGGTATAATCTCTATTGGCGGCAATTGTTTCTCCATCAATCTGCTCAATAATCATCCCTGCGTTTACTTTAATTTTTGATTTATCAAGTGGACCACCTTTTATAACCTCGGCAACCTTAATGCCATCGCCAACGTGGCTGTAATCAATAAAAATGCCTAAAGAAGCCGTTGCATCACCATCAACATTGCGAGGACGATACGAGGCTCCCGAGTGCGAGCTGTTAAGCTCACCAAGCATCTCCGAAAGCATATCGGCAAAGTCGTAACCACCTCCAATGCTTGGGAGGTACTTCATATAATCGGCTTTTAGCTCGTCCCAGTTTGCACCATGGAAGGTTGAACTGTAAAATCCAGTTTTTGTACGCTGCCAAACGTGGTCGAACATATACTTCATTTCAGCAGCCTTGTCAAGTTTCATCTCGCCATTGATGCTAATGGATTCACGTTTACCTTTGTCAACATTAATTTTGGCTATTTTACCATCAGCAAGAAGGAATAGGTTTTTCATTTCCTTGTCCCATTTAAGAGTTCCTGAATTGGCATCAAGCGAAATCTCTAACTTGGGCTCTTTTGAGCGTAGGTTAACACTCCAAAGGTTTAAGCCCTTTTCAAAGGCTGATAAGTAGTAAAGAGTTTCACCATCCTTTGAAAGCGCTGCATCACCTAAAGATGAAGAGTTAACAGTAAACTTTGCTTTGCGATCGGTTAAATCTTCCCAATCGAATTTTAGGATGCTATCCTTTTTTACCTCAGTTTCCTTTTTGTCTTTTTTATCTTTTTTGTCCTTATCCTTATCGTCTTTCTTTTTGTCTTTATCCTTATCCTTTTCTTTCTCCTCAATTGCCTTTAAAAGGTCATAATCCTCCTTGCTTAAGTTGTAACGATCCCATGCATCTTTTGTAAAGAACATGCTGTATACGTCGGCTTGGCGCTCGCCGCTATTTGCATAGCTACGTAAGCCATCACGAGTGCTGAACCAGAGCATCTGCTTGCCCTCGTTTACCCATTTTGGGCTATAATCGCTATAACCGCTCTGGGTTAAGTTAATCATCTTGCTTTTGCCATCGGCAGCAATCATAACAACCTCACCATTGGCCATTGTTGGCGAATACTCAACAAGCAGCCATTTGCTATCGGGGCTCCAGGTAAAGTACTGGTCGCCATCGGACATGTAGTAAAGTTCATCAGGAGTAAGTAGCGTGCGGGTTTGCTTGGTAGCAAGATTGTATATTACAAGCGATGCTCTATTTTCGATATAGGCAATCTCTTTGCCATCAGGGGAGTATTTAGGTTGATAGCAATTCTTATCGTTTACTAAAACAGGCTCCTCTTTAAGAACGGTTGATGCATAAAAGAAAGGCTCTTCTTTGCGTGTTTTCTTTGTTTGATAAATTTGCCATTTACCACCACGCTCGCTTGCATAAAGGATTGATTCGCCATCGGGTGAGAAGCTAACAAAGCGCTCTTGTTCTGGGGTATTAGTAATACGTTTTGTTACACCACCCTCAACCGATGAAACAAATACTTCGCCTCTAACAACGTAGACCACCTCTTTCCCATTTGGGGCTACATCAAACTCTCTCGCATTTCCGTTGATTGATAAGTATAAATCATTATTTTTCTTGTTCTCCGCTTTAACTGTAACAGCAACTTTCTTGGGTTCTCCACCATTGGCAAGTGTATAAATTTCTCCATCGTAGCTGAAGCAAAGCGTACCGCTATTGCTAATGCTTAGAAAGCGAACTGGGAATTTTTTAAGGTTGGTAATTTGCTGCTTATTCTGAGGATTATCAAGACTAAGCTTATGAACGTTGAAGTTGCCGCTCTCTTCGCTTAGATAGTAAATGCTTTTATCGTTTTCTGCAAAAACAGGATTTCTATCTTCACCTTTAAAATTGGTAATCATCTTCTGTTCGCCAGTTTTGGCATCATATAGCCAAATATCACGGGTAATCGATGATGTATGGTGTTTACGGTACTCATTCTCGCCACCTTTTTTATCATGGTAAACCATCAGCTGACCATCTTTACTGACTTGAACAGCTTCGGCAGGATAAGTCCAAACCATGCTAACTCTTCCTCCTTCTACTGGAACGCTGTAGAGTTCAGGTTGAGAACCCGTTGGAAACTGTCGATGGCTTGCCAAATCTTGGCGTTGTCCGCCAAAAATAATCGATTTATCATCGGCGCTGAATGTGTAAGGATACTCAGCTTTTGAATGGAATGTCAGTCTCTTAGTTTCCCCACCGTCGGCGCTGACAACGAATACATCAAAATTACCATAACGGTCGGATGCAAATGCTATGTTTTTACCGTCGTGACTCCAAACGGGCATGTAATCGTACGATTCGTTGAAAGTAATTGCTTTGGCTGCACCACCTGCAGTTGGAACGGTATAGATGTCGCCTTTATAGGTAAAAGCAATGGTTTGCCCATCAGGCGAAATGGCTGTGTAGCGAAGCCAATTAGGATTCTCTTGTGCACTAAGCTGGTTTACCCCTATAAAAAGGAGTATCGCGAGGTTGAGTAAATGCTTCATAGGTTGAAATTGTAATTCTTTAATTTGATGCTTTATTGAAT
>JBPXJX010000662.1:0-2684 GCA_051715525.1 Bacteroidales bacterium | reverse complement strand
AAAGTTGCTATTTGCAACTTCATAAAAGCAAAGTAAATCAATCGCTGTTTGATTGTTTGATGCATCAGTTTGATTGTAAATTAAATTTTGAGCAATCGAATAGAATGCTCCGATAGAAGCATGAGATTGTGCTCCTAAAGTTATTTGGTAGCTATTTTCTGTGAAGTTTGCTGTTATTGTTTCGTCAAAAGATTCGGTTGTATAGCTAAAAGCTGCATTAGTACTTACTTCAACACCCCCTTTGGTCCAGTTAACAAAAGTATAACCGATACTTGGTGTTGCAGTGATATTAACACTTGTACCTCTTCTGTAACTCCCACCACCAGTAAGTACTCCTGCATTAGCCACACTTGTATTTAAAGTTAATACATATAAATTATCTAGGTCTACTGCAAGGGTAACATCTTCGGCAGTTGTTGTATAAGTGAAGTTTGGCTGAGTGCTAATTGTTTCTCCACCTGGCTTATGCCATTTAATAAAGGTCCATGCCGAGCTAGGGGTTGCTGTTATATTAACATTAGTACCAACAGGATAATTACCTCCTCCAGTTAGAGTTGCAGAACCGGCTGGGAATGGATTATTCAAAGTTAATTTATAAGTTTTAACAAAATTTGCAGTAATAGTTACATCTTCGGCAGTAGTTGTGTAAGAGTATGTTGCATTTGTACTAACAACGTTTCCCCCTTTTTTCCAATTTTCAAATGCCCAACCTTCACTAGGAGTAGCAATTAAATTAACACTTGTTCCTGATAAATAAGTTCCACCACCGGCAACATTTCCCGAACCTTCAAGACTTGATATATTTAGCGTTAAGGTGTATGTTTTAAGGGCGAATGTTGCTGTTAATGTTACATCAGCTGATGTTGTTTTGTAAGTAAAATTTGCATCAGTACTTACTACTAAATCGCCATTTTTCCAATTAACAAATGTGTAATCTGCGCTTGCTGTTGCTGTTAATGCAACATCTTCGCCAGATTTATAATCTCCACCGCCTGTAACAGTTCCTCCGGTTGTTGGATTAGCAGACACTGTTAATCTAAATTTTTGGGGTTCATCATCTTTCTTTTTGCACGATGCGATAATAAGCATTGCTGACAAACTTAGAAGGAGAATCCTAGTAAATGATTTCATAGTATTTAAATTAAGGTTGAAAAGTTCATTGATTAATACTTATATGATATGTAAAATTATGCATATTGACGACAAAAATAAGCAAATTGTCGATATGTACTTAATTGCTACTCGAATTACGATGTGTTTAAAAACACTGATTTATATCAATTAAATAGTCTGTAAATGCTTACTGTTTAAAATACTTTGAACAATAATTATCCTGTTGATTAGTGTTTATAATCGAAAGGATAGGTAGTATGTAATAATTTTTAACTTTGATTCAAGAAAAATTATTCGCTAATTTGCCAAAAATTTAGGGCTGTGGTAATTGAAGATTTTTATAAGGTTTTAATCATCCTTTTAGCCTATCTTTTAGGCTCGATTCCAACTTCAGTTTGGGTTGGAAAGTTTTTTTATGGCATTGATGTTCGCGATTACGGAAGTGGTAATGCAGGTGCAACAAATGCAATGCGAACACTTGGCGCAAAAGCTGGAATTGCAGTTTTTGTTATTGATATGCTAAAGGGGTTTGCTGCTGTTAAGTTGCTTTATTTAACGAATTTCTATATTCCTGAAACCGGTCTTTTTGTTAATTTTCAACTTTACTTAGGTATTGCGGCTATGATGGGTCATATTTTCCCTGTTTTCGCTCAATTTAGAGGGGGTAAGGGTGTTGCAACCCTTTCAGGTGTTGTGTTTGCTATTCACCCCTATGGTGCACTTTTTGTTTTCTTGGTTTGGGTAATTACCTTAATTATTTTCGGGTATGTTTCGCTTAGCTCAATGATAGCTGGTTTTTCATTTCCAGCGATCCTTATCTTTTTATATCGTACTGAATTCCCATCGTTGGTAATTTTTGCCTTTATTCTGGCTATTCTAATGCTATTTACTCATCAAAAGAACATTGAAAGGTTGATTCATGGTAAAGAAAAACGAATTGACTTAAAGTCCAGATGGATGAAGAAAAAAGCAAGCTAAAAATCGCTTTTGTTCTGTTTGCTCAGATTTGCGTTATCTGAGTATAAGTAATCTTCTAATAGTTCACGTAATTCCATACTTGAAATACCATAATTTATCTCTCCTTCGTGAACGAAACTTATTTTTCCAGTTTCCTCAGATACAACCACAATTAATGCATCAGAATGCTCACTGATTCCAAGGGCAGCACGATGTCGCATACCATAACGTGCTGGGATGTTTAGGTTTTCGGTAACAGGAAGTATACAACGAGCTGCTCTAATTTTATCGTTAACAATAATTAATGCGCCATCGTGTAGCGGGCTATTCTTAAAAAATATGTTCTCGATTAAACGGCTCGATGTTTCAGCATCAATAATATCGCCAGTTTCAGCATAAAATTGCAGTTCCGATTTTCGAGCAATTACGATTAAAGCGCCAGTTTTTGATTCTGACATATGCCTGCATGATTTTACAATAGCCTCAATGTTAACAGGGGCGATCATATTTTTCTGTTTAGGAAAGAGCCAATTCTCTATAGAAAACCGATTGTTTGAGAGGTAACGTGTGCCGATAAATAGTAGAAATCGTCGAATTTCTTGCTGAAAAACAAA
>JBPXJX010000661.1:0-5834 GCA_051715525.1 Bacteroidales bacterium | reverse complement strand
TCTTTCAATTAAGATGAATAGTCAATTTTTAGTTATCATCATAAACGATTAAGAATTTCTTGCTTCAACTCCAATAAAGGTGCATCCTCTGAATACTTTAAAGCTGAATTTATGTCTTGAAGTGCCAGTTTATAATCATGCTGAGTAAAATATGCCCTACATCTGGTATGGAAAGCATTTTTATAAAAATCAATCTCCAATTTTCGTTTTTTCGGGCTAATGAACCCCGACAGAGCATAGTTTGTATAATGAATTGCATTTTCAGCGTTGTTTTCCAATAAATAACACTCGGCAATTGACATGCAAAACCAACTAATTGCAGCTCTTAATTTGTTATTTCTTGTGCAGTAGATAATACTTTTTTTATATGATTCAATGGCAGTATTATACTCTTCTATTCCTTTATATAAGTCACCTATAAAATAAAGACATTCTAGGTCAGTAGGTTTAAAGGTAATTATAACATCTAACATATTATTGAGATTATCAAGCAACTGCTCATCGTCCTGATGGTTTTCATAGAATTTTGTTAAAAGTTTTATGGCTGAAATTTCGGGAGGTAGGATTTCCATTAAACCTTTAAGCTTAGGAACAAGCATTTCATCGCTTTCTTCCCAAAATAAGTTTGCTAATCGTTTAAGAAGCTCAATTTCCTCTAATAACTCTGTTGATATTTTTCTCTTATCTATTCTATTACTGAAGTAAACCACACTCTTAAAATCATCATCATATAAACCTACCAGAATTCGAGTCGACCACCTTAAATTATCATCATACCTCTCTTTAAATTTTATTTTGGGTATAATGCTTTTGCTATAACTTGAAATGGCTTTATTAATTGGTATAACTTTGTGTGGTTTTAAGTCATCAAATATGCTTTTGTCATTAAAATATTCTTCATTACTCTTTAGGTATTCCAATATATCGTTTGTGATTCTATCATAGTGGACTCCTAATATTTTTTTCATATCTTTTATTGTCTCTTGGATAAGTATTTCTATACAAAACTACAATAAAAAGTGACGTTTCGACACAGGACTAGTGATATAGATACACCAAGAAAAATAATTAATGTAAATTAAATATACTTGTATATCAGATACATATAATTTTTATAATAAAATTTATGTAAATATTTTTTTTTGCTCAAAATAATGTTATATCTTTGTATCGCTAACTTAAACTATGCTGTATGAAAAAACCAGATGATTCTTCAAGTATGAACGAAGATTATTTAATCACAAACAGAATTACCATTGAAGGTAAGGATTATTACCTCGTTAAAGATTTTCAGACAGCAACTGGTATTGATAAAAGTTCTATTTACCAGATGATTTACAGGAATACTATACCAGAAAATCGTTGGAGGAAGATTCATGGCGTTCTCTTTATTAGTGCTATTGAATTGGAAGAACGGTCTATTCGTAAATCAAGACTCGAAAAAATTAAGGATATATTAGACACTAAGAAGAGCATTGAAGGTTTATCCAATGAGGACTTAGGCAAACTCACGGATTTACTTAGCCGTAAGTAGTTATTTTTTTTGCTCAAAATGTCTATTTTATTTACATTGAATTATTTTATTTACATCTGTCCAATATGATTACATATCAATAAATTAAGAAGATTACTAACAATCAAAACTAAAAAGCAAATGGAAAAAAACAAACTGACCATCTCAGATTATAATGATGACTTCCTAAAGGTAGCATACGAAAATTCTAACCCGAATGAATTCATTTTAGTACCAAATGGAGTTGATATTTACGATGCTATAATTGATGCTGAAGCCATGCAACATCAAAAGGCAACTCGTGTAACAGCACCTTATGAACGTGGTAAGCACTTTGCTTTTCTATCAGCCATGTGTAAACTCTTTAATGATAAGCGTGTAAGAAATAACGATGACTCCTTTCTATTTGATGTCATATATCATTTCAATGCTCTACTTGGCTTCAAATACCCTATCGATTATAGGGGTGAAATACCTTCTCTGGTATTTTCTGGAAGTGCTGATTTAAGTGAACATAAACGCAATGTGTTTCTATCCATTCTTCAACCATTCATTTTCGCATGTATTGATTTACGAAAAGTTGAGAATTGGAATAAGAAAGCACTAAGAGGGCTAAATAAATTTCTTAAAAAAGAAGTACCCTTTGAATACAATGCATATTGTACACTTGCGAATTCAAGGGGCTTTAATAGCACTTTAACTGATATAAGGTTTGAATAATGAAATGGCGAACAACCCAAAAGGTATCATATCAAAATGAGTAATGAAAATAAATTAGACTTTTTTGAAATGAGTGTATATAAATAGTAAAAACAACTTAAAACTAAACAAAATGAAAAAAATTATTGATGGAAAGGTGTACAATACCGAAACTGCAACAATGGTAGCCACATACTACTCAAATGGGATGGTTGGCTACAACAACACCTACAATGAGCATTTCTATAAAATGAGAGGTGGTGAAATCTTTATGGTACACAATGGTAGTATATGCCCCCATGCTGGTGAACACTTAGAATTAAGGTTGTCTGAAAGTGTGAAATTCAATACCGACATTCCCAGTGACCAATATCTAAATTTCACTACAAGACCATTTGTAATAACATTTATTTAACCATTAAACAACTTAAAACTTGAAGATTATGAAAAAAGCGACTGAACAAAAACAAATCGCTGAGGTGGAGTACTTCCTAAAGCGCAAATGGTATGCAAAAGTTGAAGAATTCCTTCAACACCATAGGTTGGTTGGCTACACTATGACTGCTGGTCGAATAAAGGAAGAATATGGAGTGACTAAAAAGCAATTGGAGAAGAAGAAAATCCACTTTATCCAGTTAAAGAATCCTCACTACTCATGCGCTGGTAACATGAAGTGCTATATCAAGCAAGAAGTTGAGGATAAGTTCTCAATTAAAGCGATAAGGAGGAAGAAGATGATTGAAGTAAACGTAGATGTATTAACCAATTAAAACCTACAAATATGAGTTTAGATGCACAACTGGATTATTTTTTAGACATACATAATGAATTTATGAGGTACAAAAAAAGATTAGTTGAGATTGATAGTATGCCTAAATTGAATATGTCACTGCAAAAAGCATATGAAATCTCTAAAGAATTGACTTTCATAGAGCAAAGAAGCGATGTGGTTTTTAAGGAATTAATCCCTTTAGCTACAGTCATACTTGAAAACAAAAAAAAACCTCAATAATATGCAGAAGATTACAATAACTCAAGGGGATTTCATGAATAGCAAAATCTCTAATAGTGACAAGGCATTGGTAATACCCTACTATTCTGCCTATTACCAAGCCTTCTTGATTGATGTAAACGCACCTCCATCAAAGCTGACCTCCTTGGTAAATAGTTTGGATTATCCAACCCTATCTGGTATGCTCATCTCAGTACCTCATTGGTTTGATAGGTTTTGGCTGAGGTATCTGGCTTTAACCATAAAGCATAAGTTGGGTCGTCCAGCAGAGTACCCATATATGAATTCCTTAAAGATGGACAGGAAGGGTATGATACTCCAAGAAGTTGAGAACATTAAGCTAATATATCGCCTAGCAAGTTTGAATGACATACTGGATAAGAATGATGTAACCATAAGAAAATGTCGCACTCAAGTCATCAAGGAGATGAAGTGTAACAGGAAAACTATTTACAAAAGAGTTAAAGCCTATCGGTTAATCGAAGCCAGCAGTATGAAATATGATAAGAAAATGAAAGCTAGGAGAGCAAAGGAAGAAATCCAACATGTAAAGAATCAGACAAGAAGAGACAGATTATTCAAAGCTGGAAAATTGTGGGTTCAATTCAATGTTAATAGCTGGGTTAAAAGGAGAGGTCAATATTATCATAATGGTTATCAAACCATAATAGGTATTCTCGAAAAAGAAAACCCAGCATCAATTTGGGTGAAGGTAAATGGTGGAGAAAGTCAATTATTCAAATCATATGTTGAATATAAAGAACTCCATAATTATAGAGTGAAGAAAAATGAAGTACAAACAATTAAAAACTAATAAAACTTAAAAACCATGAAAATTGATTATGAATTCATTCCAGACGGTAACATACCAACCTATGCCAATAGTATTATGAATTATACAGAGTTGTATCTAAGCCAACTTTGTTCGGTGCTAATGCTTGCCAGCATTGGCTCGCCAACACATATCGACTTTTTATTGACCTCTAAAATACACCCATACTCTATGTTTAAGCGAATCGCATCAAACCCAGATAAGTTGAAGTTAAAACTAAACATGGTAAACAGCATTACAAAGGCATACATATGCAGCGATAACGGTAATGTCTTAATTCGTTTTGTCGATGCCAAAGATGATAATGTGAATGTGCATGTTAGAATTTCACTAAGTGATTTATTACAAGCGATGAGAAAGCTTAAAGGTGCAACTCTTTAATAAAAATTTAACTTTTAAATAATTAAAACGATGAAAAAAAAACTAGTATTCGCCAATCTAATTGGCAATGATTTCAACGAATTTCAATTTGATACAAATAAATCTGTAGGTTCTGTGGAACTTCAACAAATTTATGGTATCCCAAGAACTGATAAGGTTGCCACTCCACTTGAAAAATATCTAGCTAAACGATTGAAGAAAGACCTAAACACTCTTAAAGTAGATTTTTATCGTGCGACCATTGACTCAGAATTTAGAAAAGAGTTTACAAAAATCGCAGACACTAAATATAGTTTGCGTAAGTACAGCAAATTCTCAAATGGACAAAAACTCATCGAAAAGCAATGCAAGGAGGTGCAACTTACATGGCTTGCCGTAATGCTATTCGATGAATACACGGTTCATGTCGCCTATTTCAGCAGTGTAAATGGAACTCCAATACTCTCTCATACATTGAAGATTTCAGACATTCAGCAATTGATGAGACAAGACAAGTTAACAGAAATATTAACCGACTAAATATTAAACTATGAATGAAAATGTTGAGAAAATCATCAACCAAATCGAATCTGAAACAGGTATCGATTTTGTCAGGGAATCTATAAGTGACGACCAGTATATAACCAACAAAAATGGGGAAAGGTTAATATACAATATCATCCCTGTTTTTAATGGCAACTATGCAGTATCGATATTGCGTTGTGGTTGTGATGACTGCAACAACATTCTTCAATTTGATGTGCTTTACCATGAAAAGAAGATGAAAAAGGATGCTGGTATCATCGCAAGCATCATCAGAGATTCAATCGATGGAGATATCCTAGTACTAACCTCAAAATGTTAAATTATGAATAAAGTAAACTTCGAAAAGGGTAAGAAATACCCAATGAATCAAATAATTTTCAACATACTAAAATCAAGTATACTTGAAATATTCTATTATATGAACCCTCTGGTCAAAGAAAATCCAAAAAGCATAAAAAAAATGTGGTTTTATGTTAGCAAAAGTTCCTTGAATAATTCTAACGTTTATCATATAAGGGTTTTCAAAAATGAGCATACTTATCTAGGTTCAACATTCATTTGGGAATATGATGCCATCAAGATTATTAAATCATACAGATTCAAGAAACTACAAGAAATATTCCACGATTAATGTAAACATTATGCAAAAAATTACAGAAAAAGAAGAATCTATTCTTGCCATGTTGAATTACCAGCCAAGAAAATCTCATAATGAAAACTACATCAGAAATGCTCGAACCAGAATAAGGAAGGCAATCAAGGATTCGTGTGTGTCCAATTCAGATGAGTTATTTGCCATGTTGAATAGAGAGAAACGTCAACGTGAAAAGGCTGAATTAGAGCATAAAAGAAAATTCAAGAGAATAAATTCA
>JBPXJX010000660.1:0-1349 GCA_051715525.1 Bacteroidales bacterium | reverse complement strand
TTGCTTTATCATTAGGAATATCTAATCTATAACTATTCTTTACATTAAAAGATATAGTACCTTCATCAAATGTGATTGAGGTTAACCTTGCTTGAGTTATATCTGATTCTTGAATGTGAATATTATACTCTTTAATATTGCTTGAGGCACTAGTGTTGCCGTAATATGAATTAGTGCTTTCTTCTGAAACACCATTCACAAGATGAATATTTATACTAGAGTAGTTGAAGGTTACATTCTTGTTATAGACTGGGTCATAAATTGTTGTGAGTAACCAAGATGTTACTGTTTGAGATGAATTGGTAGATCTTGCATCCCACGGGCTACTTGTTAATTCAGTTTGTGCGAAGGTATAGACAATACCATTCTGATCAACTATTTCCCATTGATTTGCATTTATTAGCAATCCCGAGAAGCTAATTTTTATCTTCGAATAAGGAGAAGTAATGAAAGTTTTTTTTGATTGATTATAATAAAATTTGCAACTCAGTCCTGGTAAATTTAAATAGTACAAATCAGGTTCACTATCTTCCATTCTTAATACACACTTTACTTGCTTTAAAGTATACCACAAAATAGAGTCTGCAGTAGCTGGCATATTCGGACCATTTACAATTCTCGAAACAGGCATAACACCATCTTCCATATAACCAACTCCTGGCATATAATCATTTTTATCTGCAAGACCTCTTATTGTTCTACTTATAATACCATTAGACGAAAGACTCCAACCTAATCCAATCCAACTTGATTGTTCTTCTACTTTTACTCCTCCAGCATGATAATTCAGTGAAATTGGTATTTTTATTCTACCTGAATTTATTTCATATATTGGAATAGAGATTTCTGGTATTCCCGTATACATTGAAACAGGAACCTCTCCATATTTTCCAATTGCTCCAGCGTTTGGACTTGGAGGAAGAACTGGATTTAATAACTTACTTTGTGCGTTAATAACAGAAATTCTAACAATAATTAATAGAAATGTAAATGTTAATATTTTTCTCATAAACTTTATTTTTAAAATTTATACCCTACTCTAAACTTAATAGCTTCTGTTCTTGGGTATTGCTGATAACTCAAGAAATCCCAAAGTATTTGTAGTGTATGGGTTTTGTTTCCTAATTTATATTTCTTAGTAAGCCCAATAAGCCCACTTTGTTGCCAAGCTTTTAGGTTTTGTAGCTGGCTGTACTTAGTAAACTCGTGTTGGTAATTTTGTTCGTAGCCACCACTTATCCAAAAATTACCTTTTAGCTTCATATCTACATAACTTCTAAAACCAATACCCTGATGACTCATGCTAATGTGACGGATATCTTTCCCCCAACCTAACTTATAGCTTCCTC
>JBPXJX010000659.1:0-14262 GCA_051715525.1 Bacteroidales bacterium | reverse complement strand
AAAAGGCTTTTCGCCTACAAATGATTCGTCGGGTTCGAGTAGGAAGTCAGCTCTAAAAACAGCTGCATCTCTTGGCGAAGAATAAATCTTATGCTTTGAATTCAGCAAACTCTCGGAAACTATTATCTGATCAATCATCCCCCAAACTCCCTGATACTTGTAACTTCCCTGCCCATTAGCTTTGAGTATAGCCGAAATGCTAATTAAACCTGAAGGGCAATCTGATAATGTATCCATGCAAACTTTAAGCCCATCTATCAAAGGTAAACTTTCAGGTTCGTCGTTAAAATCCCCCATAATTATGATTCGTGCATTGGGATAGAATATCTTTATTGAGTCAACTTTTTGCTTTAAAGTGTTCGCTGCAGCAAGTCGACCAGAGGCCGATTCCAGTTCTCCTCCATACTTTGATGGCCAATGGTTAATAAAAAGATGTAAAGTATCAATCCCAACTACAATTCCTGAGGTATAAAGGATTTCACGAGTTTTACGGTTGGGTTCACCAGGAAAACTAACTCTAAAAAATTTTGATTCTATAACATCAAATAAATCTTTTCGATACAACAACCCTACATCAATTCCTCGTGGATCGGGCGATTCGCGATGGATTATGCCATAATTACTTTTAAGTAAAGGGGTTTCGTGGGTTAAACGATAAAGCATATAGCCATTTTCAACCTCACACATACCAACAAAAATTGGGGCTTCCCAGCCGCCAACGGCAACAATAGTTTTGTAAATACCATCTATCTTTTTGTTCATCTTATCCCAAGTCCAATGTCGAGCACCCTTAGGTGTAAATTCCTCATCGTTGATAAGGGAATCGTCGAACGAATCGAATAGATTCTCGACATTATAGAACATTGCTCGATAGCTTTTGGTCGGTTGGACAACTTGAGCTGATGTAATATCAGCAAAAATAATAAGCTGAATTATTACAAGGAGAAACTTTAATTTTGAAATGCTACTCTTTACGTTCATATGCCCCTAGGTCGGGTTTAGAATCAAGTAAATGGCTAATATTTTTTAAATCGACAGGGAATAGTGTTCCATAATCGAGTTTACCATAATCCTTTGCAGGGCTAAGTGTATCGAGCTGAAAGTTTAATTTCCAAGGATCTTTAAACTTAGGATCTTTGTTAAGCACATTATTAAACTTAACAGGATCGGAAAAGCTAAAGTTGCTCGGAACTTTTAAAATGCAATGGTCGAAGTTATAATTCATAAGCGCATTAACCGTCTGCCCTTCAAATGTATTATCAACTTCATACTCTTGCTCCCTGCTCCCATAAATAATACAGTTATAGAATGAGGCTTGCTCCATATCGCGAGGCACAAGAGTCCAATTACTATCTCCATTTTTTTTATAAAGAAAATAGTTGCTAAAAAGAAGTGCCGGGCCTTTTCGGTAAGTATAACTTCCCCAGTAGTTTACGATAGTACAATGAAAAAACTTATAGTTACCACCAATTGTTAGAGCAACACTTACCTGACCTGCATTGGAAAATAGGCAGTTATCGGCTTCGATAGTTGAACCTCGAGCGAATAGTCCAGCTGAGGTAACATTTTCAACTTTAGTATTACTAATAGTTAATGTTGGTGTACCAGGGGTATAGCAAGTATCAACGATAATCCCATTTATTGCACAGCTAATTTCGGCCCATTTAATTGAATTATTCTTAGACCCTTTGTAAAGCAATATACCCCCCCACTGTCCTGCTTTATCGCGATAAAAATCTTCGAGTCTATCTCCTTTGAATATAACTGGATTATCGAACTCACCATTTACCCTAAGCGTTCCACCAATAAGCAAATGGGCATTATTATGGAAGTAAATTTTTGCACCAGCCGAAATTTCTAACTCAACATTTGGCTTAACATGAAGATAATCATATATAAGATAAGGCTTATCGGCAATAAAAGTTGTATTGGTCATTAAAGAGTCGGCATTGAATAAATGTACATCCTGCCCCCATGCAATGAGATTTACATTCTGAAGATTACCATTTGTTTCAAATATTACAGAATCAGCAACAACTAAAGGAGAATTTTGACTATTAGGATCGATTTTCACCTTAACAAAAACGAAAAGGCTATCATCGCTTCGCAAAACAATATCGTTAACGCTACTTGCAGCAGCACCATCAATATTTACTTTATAAGCTGAAGTCTCGCCACCAGCAAGTTTAATAGATGAAATCTTTAAATCGTGACTATTCCTATTATACACCTTAAAATACCGTGTTGATGAGCCAAATGTAGTAAACACGGTATCAAACATCACAGTATCATTTGAAAAGCTAAGTTTTAATGATGGACTAGATGAAATGTCCTCTCTCTCGCATGATGAGGTCCAAATAATAACTATCAAGAATAATAATGGATAAAATTTATTCATAGCACATCAAAAGTAGAAATATTTTTTTGCAAACCTTTTTTACCGATAAAATTGATACTTTTACTCTCCTAAAATCCAAATCAGAAAAATGAAAAGGATATATTTAACCTCAATATTAATCGTATCAATAATGATTATGGCATGTACAAAACGCCAAAAAGTTGAATTAATTATAGCTAATGCTAAAATTTATGCCGTTGACTCCGCATTCGCCTCTTATAATAGCATGGCCATTGATGCAGGCAAGGTTGTTGCTATTGGAACCAAAGATGATATTGACCAAAATTTTGAATCTACTCAGAGAATTGATGCCGAAGGTAAGTTCATTTACCCAGGCTTTTACGATCCACATTGCCACTTTTTAGGTTTCGGAACAACATTAAGCAATGCTTCCCTATCAGGAGCTAAAACCTGGAATGAAGTTGTTGATAGGCTTGTTGAACATCAAAAGGCTTTCCCTGCGGATTGGGTGCAAGGCCGTGGATGGAACCAGAATGAGTGGGATATTAAAGAATTTCCCACCAAAGATATGCTCGACAAAGCCTTTCCAAATAATCCGGTATATATTGTAAGAATTGATGGTCATGCTGCAATTGCCAATAGCCTTGCACTTAAAATGGCTAAAATTGATGAAAGTACACATATCAATGGCGGAGAGCTAATCAAAAAAGATGGTAAATTAACTGGGGTACTCGTAGAAAACGCCATTGAACTAGTTCGAAAAATAATTCCTGAAATTTCTGAAACAATAAAAGTTAAAGCGCTTCAAAAGGCGCAGGAAAACTGCTTTGCAGTTGGCTTAACTACAGTTTCAGATGCTGGTTTAGAGCTAAAGGACGTACTTTTAATTGATTCTTTACAAAAATCAAGTGCCTTAAAAATGCGTGTTTACGCCATGCTTAGTCCAACCCAAGAGAATTTTGATCATTTCCTAGCAAAAGGAATTTATACAACAGATTATTTAACCGTTCGTTCTATTAAACTATATGCCGATGGTGCACTTGGCTCAAGAGGAGCTTTACTTAAACAACCATATTCAGATGCACCAAATACAAAAGGCTTGCTGGTTGAACCCGTTGAGAGGCTAAGCGCATATTGTGAAAAGGCATACAAAGCTGGTTATCAAGTTAACACCCATTGCATAGGTGATGAAGCAGTAAAAATTATGCTCGATACCTACTCAAAATTTCTTAAAACCAAGAATGACCTAAGATGGAGAATTGAGCACTCTCAGGTAGTTGATCCTTCAGATATTTCTATGTATGGTGATTATAGCATCATTCCTTCAATACAAACAACTCATGCCACTTCAGATATGACTTGGGCTGATGAGCGCCTCGGTGATAGAATAAAATACGCTTACGCATACCAAGATCTATTGAAACAGAACGGTTGGTTACCAAATGGAAGCGATTTCCCTATCGAAAATATTAACCCAATCTATGGCTTTTATGCTGGTGTTGCCAGAAAAGACTTAAATGGCGAGCCCAAAGAAGGATTTCAAATGGAGAACGCTCTAACCCGCGAACAAGCATTACGAGCTATGACCATTTGGGCAGCAAAATCTAACTTTGAGGAGAAAAGTAGAGGAAGTCTCGAAGTTGGCAAATGGGCAGATTTTGTAATCCTAGATACCGATTTAATGAACGCCAACGAATCTGATTTGCCTAATTCAAAAGTAATTAGCACTTTTGTCGCCGGTAAAATTGTATTCCAAAGCAAATAGAAAATTTTATGGAAATCATTGTTGCGGATAAAACTAAGCTAATTGAGGTACTTTATATACTTCGCGAATGCTCACAGCAACTAATCGAAAAAGGTGTAAAGTATTGGAATAATAGTTTAGCCGATTATCATGAAATTTCGAATGATATTGCAAATCTTCATGTATTTCTTTTAGTAGTTAATAAGGTTACAGTTGGTACAGTTACTCTAAAACCAAGTAAGAAAGATCCAAAAGTTAATAATATAAGTAGGTTAGCAATATTCCCACATTTCCAGAAACGAGGATATGCACGTGAGATATTAAAATTTGCTGAAGAATATTCAAAAGATAAAGGTGCAAAAACAATTGTTGGCACAACCCCTCTCGACGATAAAGCATTAACTCAACTACTTCAAGAACATGGTTTTGTGAACCAAGGAGTTGATGGTGAGGTTCATGAAGAATTTATTAGGATTAAGTTTGAAAAGCAAATAAACTAACTTAAAAAATAACAAAAAAAAGGAATGGTTTGATTACCATTCCTTTTTTTTGTTTTATGGGAAGATGCTATATATAAAAATTCAACCCTCCTCCAATAAAGTGATAAGTAGGATCAGTAAGTCCTATTTCGGCTTCGAAAATAAAGTTCATATTCTTCCTTATACCTATCTCAACACCTAATGGTAACCAAAGAAGAATTCGTGTTTTATCCTCATTAAAGTTGATATCCGAATCGAGGCCAGTAAAAATCCGAGTATCATTGCGAATAGGAAAAGTGATGTTAAAAGCTCCATCCAATCCAAAATCACCAAACTGGTGAGCACCTACAGCAAACGACATACGCTTTGGTAAAGCAAATTCAACATCAGCCCCAAAGTAGTCTAACGGTCCAAGCACTCCAGCCTTAACAGATAAATCGATGCCTGACTTAATGCCTACGCCACCATGAAGGAACATTATAAACTCTGAATTACCATTTACCATAACGCCTGGTTCAACTCCTATGGAAAATTTTCCAGGCTTAAGGGTTTGTCCTGTATTAAAAACTTGACTAAATGCTGATCCAGCAATAACTATTAATGCCAGAATAACGAAAATTTTTTTCATAATATATTTTAGGTTAATTAGTTTGAAACAAAAATAGCATGTTTTTTTATATCTAAAAAGAAACCCCGGGGAACCACTCCCGGGGTGAAAAACAAACCATAACTAAACCTATTAAATAATCCTAGTTATTACAGGGTTATTGGGATCCCTCGATAAAAATCGAGTATTTTAAGTTTAAATAGATATGAATATTTGGCATGAAGTAAATCGCCTTGAGCCTTTATTAAATTATTACGAGCAATACCATAATCTACTGCATTAATCATCCCTAAGTTGAATTTCTCCTTACTGGTTTCATAAACTTCATTATAAGATGCTGCAGACTCGGTCATTGATTGAAAACTGCTATAGCTACCTTTTACATCTGCATATGCTTGTTGTATTGTCTTTCTTAACCCTTTCTCGGCCTCATCAACTGCGTATTGCGCATCGAGTTTCTCTATTTTAGCTCTACTGATTTTAACATAGTTCTGTAAACGACCATAAATAGGTATGCTTAACTGAATGCCAACAATTTTTTGAAGATTATCATTTATCTGCTCCCTGTATGAATAATCAGGGTAAAGATTAATACCTTCTACCATTATTTTATTAGAGTAAAACGACCTTATTTGATAACTTAACGATAAACTTGGTAATGCATCGCCTAATGAATACAAATACCTTTTTTCAGCACTCTTTTTATTAAAATTTGCTCGCTTAATCGATGGGGATATCGATAGTGACTCTTCCAGGTATTGCTTCTCATTAACCTTTAATGTGTCAATTGGTATTATTATATTTTCAGCATATATTTCGAACCCTTCAACCTCAGGCAATTCAAGCAGTTGTACTAAATCTAGTTTAACTAATTCAAACTTGTTTTGAGCATTTGTCAGCTGAACCTTTTCATCGTTAGCTTGCGATTTAATTTGCAAATAATCAGCATTTGATACTTTACCCAATTCAAACTGCTTTTTCGAACTTTCTAATTGCTTTTTAGAAACATTAAGTCTACTTATTGCTAAGTTAAGGTTTTCTTTTGCATATAAAAGTTCAAGGTATTTAGCAGCAACATTAATTGAAATATTTCGTTTTAACTCCTCTACACCTTCAATTGATGCTAGCAAATCAAACTTTGTTTGGGCTAAATAATTCCATTTTGTAAATCCTTTAAAAAGATCAAGACTTCCTTCAATGGATCCATAACCTTCTTGCTTATCATTAGCAACACCTCCACTGTTACTACTGAATGATTTACCTCTTGTCAATTGATGACCATATTCAGCGCCCAAAGAGGGTGTGAAACTAGCAATTGCTCCTAATCTATCCTTTTTGAACTTTTCGGTTTGAAGCACTTCGCGTTTCAGTTGGATATTATTTTGAAGGGCATATGTAATACACTCCTCCAGGGTCCATTTTTTTTGGGCAAAAAGAGGTACTGTTGATATTAAAACTAAGGCAAAAATAAGATATCTAAGAATCTGATTCATCTGTTTCTATTTTACTAACTAGCTGTTTTACAATTGCATTGATGAAATGCATTCTACTTGATTTTTATTTGACTCAGATGGAATGTCCAAATTTTAATTATTGCTTTTGATGTAATTTATTACTTGGACATTTCATAGCAAATAAAATTCAACTCTGTAATTATAAATAGCTCTCCTATAGCACTTCGATCATCTCTAAACTTTTAGAGTCATACCCTGCTTTCTTAGAAAGTGGTGCAATGCTTTTAACGTAATACTCAATAATGTAAAAGTTAGTGGTATCGGGCTGTTCTTCGCATGAGAATGAAAGGTTTAAATTTTCAGCATCATACCTTGACGCCCCTTCTAACTTAGGCAGCAATTCACCTTGCTCCGTTGATTCTTTTTGTAAATTCTGAGCATTGGTTTTCTCTGTAACTTCAGCGTTCGATTTCACAAAGCTTGCTTTTGTATCGATTATCGCTGGACTTCCAGCATACATAAACCCTACATTTATGAGGGAAAATATTAGAGCCATTGCAAATCTTCTAATCTTCATATCTGTTTTTTTTATTTACCATTTTTCTTTCGATAAAGAACCTGGATATGGGTTGCCCCTATTCTTGGGGTAAAAATCTGTATTAATTCCCAACCGCTATCGTAGTTGGCAAGTGAATTTCTTAGCTGAACTATTTGCTCTAATGTTGCATGCTGAGTATCATCGTCGCTAGAGCTAGTCTGAGCAGGATTGATGCTCCAGGGAAAGGATTCTACTCTAAAACTGTAACTCATTTTTTTACCCCCGATGGTTACAGTAACATCGGCAATCTCATCTTCACCAAGATTTGAAATCGGTATGCATATCTCTTTCATAGTAGTACCCTTTCCTTAGTTAAATATTAATTTTTTAATATATTTTATAGGATAATGAATAATATTTTATAAGATAATATATGCAAATAAGTGCTTAAACCATTTTTTTTACATTTTCGGTCACAATATGTCCGTCGAATAGCTGAACAATTCTATGAGCCTTTTCAGCATCGGTTGGAGAGTGAGTAACCATTACTACGGTAGTTCCTTCGCGGTTTAATTCGCTTAGAAGTTCCATTACCTCTTCGCCGTTCGCTGAATCGAGGTTACCTGTTGGCTCATCGGCAAGTATAAGTTTTGGATTTGCAACAACTGCACGAGCAATTGCTACCCTTTGCTGTTGACCACCTGATAGCTGTTGAGGAAAGTGGTTTTTACGATGCGATATTTTCATACGCTCTAAAACCGTCTCTACCTTTTTTCTTCTTTCAGAAGAAGGTACGTTCATGTAAAGTAAAGGGAGTTCAACGTTTTCGAAGACAGTTAGCTCATCAATAAGGTTAAAACTCTGGAAAACAAATCCAATGTTAGCTTTACGAAGGTTTGTGCGTTGCTTTTCCTTAAATTTTGAAACCTCAGTGCCATTGAAATAGAATTCACCACCCGATGGATTATCGAGCAAACCAATAATATTCAAAAGTGTAGATTTTCCACATCCAGATGGACCCATAATAGCAACAAATTCGCCTGGTTTTACTTCGAGGTTCACGTTGTTTAACGCGGTGGTCTCAACCTCTTCGGTTCTAAAAACCTTAACTAGATCTTGAGTCTTAATCATTGTAGTAAAATTTAATGTTTTATTATTTTATATAGTTTTCAATTATTTAGTAAGCAAAAGTTTATCGGCATTATTATAGTTATCGTAGCTCGATACAATTACCTTTTCTCCAGGATTTAAACCTTCAACCACTTCGTAAAAACGTGGGTTCTGTCGATTTATACGAATACTTCGCTTTGTCGCAAAATCACCTGATGGATCAACTACATATACCCACTGACCACCTGTACTCTGGTAAAAGCCACCACGACTTAAAAGTACTGCCTTTTGCGATTCTCCCAATTCAAGATTAATGCGTGATGTTTGTCCTATACGGATATTTCTGGGAACTGAATCTGTAAATACCATATCAACAGTGAAACGGCCATTTCTAACCTCTGGATAAATTGTTTTAATATTACCTTTAAACATTTTGCTCGAAAATTCACAATCACCCGATAAGTTGCGCACTATTCTTGAAATATAATGCTCATCAATATCAACTTTAAGCATGTACGAGTCAAGAACGTTAATTGTACCCATGCGAGTTCCCATACCAATTACTTGACCTATCTCTAAATTTAGTGAAGCCAATTCACCGCTAACAGGAGCTCTAAATTCAAGCGTCTCTAAACGTTTCCTAACAATAACCAAGTTCTTCTGCAATCTATCAGCATCCTCTTTAAGGGTATTTATTTGAGTTAAACGAAAGATTGAATCCTGAATCCAACTTTGACGGAAAAGCTTTAACCTTTCGCTTGTTAACTCCCAAGCCTCTTTTGATCTTTCAAATTCATCTTTTGATATATGATTTTGCTCAAAAAGAATCTTATTGTTTTTATAAACCCTCTCTTTATCTTTCAAATCGAAAGTTAACTGAATTAACTGGCTTTTCGTTTCGAGTGTTTGCTTCTCCATATTCAAGCGAGTTGAACGAAGTTCGTTAACGGTTCTCGATACGTTTGCCTCGTTATTTGATATGTCAAGTATAAGGTTAGTGTTACTAAACCTAACGATTACATCACCCTTAGTTAAAATACTTCCTTCATCTTTTACAATCTCCTCAACCCTACTTCCACTTTCAGTTGCATCGAGATAAATAGTGCGAATCGGAGCAACTGTTCCAATAACAGTAATGTAATCTCTAAATAGGTCTTGGGTTACTTCTTCAACAGTTATTTTATCAACCTCAACATTTAACCTCGAACCCTTAGGTCCAAAAGCAATGTAATAAATAACAAAAAACGCAAATAGCGATGAAGCCGAAATCCACAATATCTTTTTAAGTGTCCACTTCTTTTTCTGAATAATCTTATCCATTACAAAAAATTTTCAAGTTCTTCTTCCTGTAAACAGTTTGTATGCCACAACATATTAAACTCTGATAATAAATATATTAACTTTAGCATTTCGTTAACATTTTGTTATTTCGATGTTCGATAATGCAACATTACCTGTTCGATATCGCACACAACGTTAAAAAGAGCTATTCAACCGCCATATTACCGATTTTTAATATATTTACAAAAGCATTTCATTCAAAATTCAATAATTACAATTATCTATAATCCAAATAATTAAATCCATGATTAGGAAAGAGGGTAAAATACTAGTTGTTGATGATAATGAGGATATCCTTTTCGCAATCAAGCTGCTTCTGAAACCTCATATCGAGCTGCTTCATACAACTCCTAACCCCGAAGAGATACCCCATTTGATGGCAAAAGAGTCGTATGATGTTATTCTTTTAGATATGAACTTTACCAAAGATGCAATTAGTGGGCAGGAGGGTTTTACTTGGCTAGAAAAAATATTAAGTATCGATCCAAAGGCTGTTGTTGTTTTTATTACTGCCTATGGCGATGCCGAAAAGGCTGTTAGAGCAATAAAATCTGGGGCGACCGACTTCATCCTAAAACCATGGCAAAACGAGAAACTGATTGCAACTGTTTCATCCGCTTTAAAACTTAAGCAATCGCAGCAAGAGGTTGATACGCTTAAAATGAAGCAACAGGAGATAAGCGAAGTGCTTGATCAGCCTTTTCATGAGTTTATTGGCAACTCCGAAGGTATGCGAAGTGTTTTTGCAACAATCCAAAAAGTGGCAAAAACAGATGCCAATGTCCTTATCCTTGGCGAAAATGGTACAGGTAAAGAGCTTGTTGCTAGAGCACTTCATCGAAACTCCTCGCGATCAAGTGAAGTCTTTATAAATATTGATCTTGGCTCAATTGCCGAAACGCTTTTTGAAAGCGAGCTCTTTGGTCACGAAAAGGGTGCATTTACCGATGCTAAAAAGGAAAAACCTGGTAGATTTGAGATTGCCTCAGGTGGAACTCTTTTTCTCGATGAGATTGGAAACCTCACGCCGGCCATGCAAGCAAAGTTACTTACAGTGCTTGAGCGAAGAGAGGTAATACGTGTTGGGGCCAATAAGCCAAAGAATATTGATGTCAGACTGATCTGTGCCACCAACATCAACATCGGGCATATGGTGAGCGAAGGACAATTCCGTCAGGATCTTTTATATAGAGTAAATACAGTTGAAATTCACCTTCCTCCGCTTCGTGAAAGGCATGGTGATGTTGCGCTTCTCTCAAAGCATTTCATTCAAATCTACTCTAAGAAATACAAAAAGGATATTTCGGGATTAAGTCCTGAGGCTTTAAAAAAATTAAACGCCTACCCTTGGCCAGGTAATGTTCGAGAACTGCAGCATGCCATTGAAAGAGCAATTATCATGAGCGATTCCAATGTGCTTCAGCCTGATGATTTTTACCTATCAACAGCAAAGCAAACTAAAGCAGTTGAAAACGAATTAGATACCTACAACCTCGATGAGGTTGAAAAAGCCATAATAAATAAGGTATTAAAACAATACCAAGGAAATATTACACAAGCGGCAACTGAACTAGGTATTACTCGTACATCGCTATACCGTAGAATGGAGAAGTATGATTTATAAGAATTTTAGAGTCAACGCAATTACAAGAATTCTTTTAATTGCAATTACCATATTCCTGCTTTTTTATACTTGGAAGGAGTTCTTTATTACTCCTGTACTTATTGGAGCATTCCTTATAATTCAGCTTTATGCGCTTTTTAAATATATCGATAAAACCAACCGCGATTTAGCAAGTTTTCTTGAGTCGATAAGATTTAGCGAGTTCACCCGCTCATTCCAAATGGAAGGAATGGGCTCCTCATTTGATGAACTAAATAAGGCTTTTAACGATGTTATCAAAGATTTTCAGAATGTTCGAAGCGAAAAGGAGGAGCACTTTCACTACCTCCAAAGTATTGTTCAAAATATCGACATCAGCATTATTGCCTATCAGAAGGATGGAACGGTTGAGATGATTAATAAGTCGGCTAAAAAGCTGTTCCAGGTTAGTGGTCTTAAAAATATTAAACAGTTATACCCAATTAGCAATGAACTGGTTGAAAAATTATTAAACACAACCCCAGGTGAAAGTGCTCTAATAAAAGTTCAACAGGAAGATGATCTGCTTCAGCTAGCCATAAATAGTACTGAATTCAAAATTCATAATAAAACCATCATTCTAGCAACAATAAAAAATATCCAAAGCGTACTTGAAGATCAGGAAACCGAGGCTTGGCAAAAGTTGATTAGCGTGCTAACCCACGAGATTATGAACTCTATAACACCAATTGCATCGTTATCATCGACCATTGACATGATGGTTAAGAGCTTTCAAGAAGAACAAGCTACTGACCCCAATGCTGTTATTGATACAGAAACAGCCCATGAAATTCAACAAGGATTACAAACAATACATAAGCGTAGTACCGGTTTAATGCACTTTGTAAATACTTATAGAAACTTAACCCGTATTCCAAAGCCAAACTTTAGGATAACTACGGTTAAGAATGTTTTTAATAATATTATCCCGCTGATGAATGAAGAGATATCTCAAGCAAAAATCTCTTTCCACAGCGAAATAGAGCCATCTGAAATTGAGTTCTCTGTTGATGTTGAACTACTTGAGCAAGTTATAATCAACATACTAAAGAATGCAATACACGCACTTGAAGGGGCTGAAAAACCTCAAATTACAATGAAAGCATTTCTTAATAAGCGTGGCAGAGTTACTATACAAATCGCCGATAATGGTGTTGGCATACTACCTGAAGTGCTCGATAAAATATTTATTCCATTTTTTACCACAAAGCCAAAGGGATCAGGTATTGGATTAAGCCTTTCAAGGCAGATAATGCGACTTCATGGAGGTAGCATTACTGCTTACTCAGTTCCTTCATATGGAACTACTTTCACGTTGACATTCTAAAACACTTTCTTAGCTATTTTTACAATATTATCCGACTTACCCATAGTGTAAAAGTGGATTGAAGGTACTCCTCTTGACTTCAATTCATTTGCCTGACTTATAGCCCATTCAACACCCAATTCCTTAGCTGATTTATTATCAGCACATCTCTCTAAACCATTAACTAATTCTTGAGGTAGATGTACGTTAAATACCCGTGGTAGGATGCTTAAATGCTCCTTTAATGAAATTGGCTTAATGCCAGGAATAATGGGAACTGTAATGCCTATTTCACGACAACGTTTCTCAAACTCGAAGAATTTGGAATTATCGAAAAACATCTGGGTTACAATATAGTCTGCACCTGCATCAACTTTCTCTTTTAAACGTTGAAGGTCTGATGTTACATTTGGTGCCTCAGCATGTTTTTCGGGATAGCCAGCCACACCAACGCAAAAATTAGTTGGATTCGGTTTTTCGAGACATTCATCCAAATATGCACCTTTATTCATAGCGATTGCCTGCTTAACAAGCTGAACAGCATATCGATGGCCACCAGCCTTGGCTTCAAACTTTCCAACAATTTTATCGGCATCGCCACGAACAACCAAAATGTTATGAATTCCCAAAAAATCGAGATCGATTAATGCATCCTCAGTCTCTTGCTGAGTAAAACCGCCGCAAATAATATGTGGCACAACATCAACCTTGTATTTATGCTGGATTGCAGCAGTTATCCCAACAGTTCCTGGGCGACGTCGTAGCACAGTTGGAATCAAATTCCCATTTACTCCCGGACGATAAACCAATTCCTCGCGATGGTATGTAACGTTGATATACGCTGGATTAAACTCCATTAATGGGTCAATGGTATCGAAAATGGTTTGAAGCGTACTTCCTTTTAACGGAGGTAAAAGTTCGAAAGAGAAAAGAGTTGATTTCGAACTATTTATATGATCAATTACTTTCATTTTTATAATTATTAGTCTAGCGTCTGATGTTTGACATCTATTTATAATTCAAATTGCTTGGAATAAATTTCTCTGTTTCGTCGATACTTTTTTCAAGTCGCTTGGCGTAGTCGCGAACCTGATCGATCCCAACCTTTCCAATGTTGAAATACCTCGATTTAGGATGAGAAAAGTAGTATCCGGCAACCGATGCTCCGGGGAACATAGCAAGATTTTCGGTTAACCACATTCCCGATTCCTTGTTAACATTGAGTAAAGAGAAGATGTACTCTTTGCCACGATGATCGGGACAAGCAGGGTAACCAGGGGCAGGACGAATTCCAACATACTTTTCGTGGAATATTTCATCTGTGAAGAAATTCTCATCTGGACTGTATCCCCAAATCTCCATCCTAACTTTCTTATGAAGCAGTTCAGCAAAAGCCTCGGCAAGTCTATCGGCAAGTACCTTAACCATTAATGAGCTGTAATCATCACCTTTATCTTGATATTCTTTCGATAATTCATCAGAATTAAGACCTGCTGTAACTGCAAATAGGCCAATCCAATCGTTCTTCTTAGAGTCGGCTGGGGCAAGATAATCAGCTAATGATAGATTTAAACCATCAACCTCTTTTTGCTCCTGATTTCGTAGTTGAGGAACTACTGTTAGTACTGAACTTCGCGATTCATCATTATAAAGGATTATATCATCGCCTTGCGATGAGGCGG
>JBPXJX010000658.1:0-1880 GCA_051715525.1 Bacteroidales bacterium | reverse complement strand
TTTTTATTTCAAATTAGAAAACTGTTATCAAACTATGCTGCGAAACATTTCTTGTTTTGTTATGT
Source organism: Bacteroidales bacterium (assembly GCA_051715525.1). Taxonomy (GTDB): domain Bacteria; phylum Bacteroidota; class Bacteroidia; order Bacteroidales; family Tenuifilaceae; genus UBA8529. The sequence goes on along the minus strand of JBPXJX010000658.1, from coordinate 1,815 downwards.
ATAATGAAGACTTTCTTAGTTTTGTAAACTTTTTCTTTTAAAAAATATAAAAATGAAAGACTCTGAAATTTCGATGAACCCAAATGAATTGGTTCAGTTCCTTAAAAAACCATCATCGCAATTCACAAAGGATGATATTATCAAGTTTTGCGAGGCCAATGGGGTTGAGATGGTTAACTTTCGTTATGTAGCAGAAGATGGAAGGTTAAAAACCTTGAACTTTGTAATTAATTCAAAAGATCATCTTGATTCAATCCTATCTACTGGCGAACGTGTTGATGGTAGTAGCCTTTTCTCATTTATCGAAGCCGGAAGCAGCGATTTATATGTAATTCCACGCTATAAAACAGCTTTTGTAAATCCATTTACATCTGTCCCAACAATCGATATCCTTTGCTCATTCTACACTAACGAGGGGAAGCCACTTGAGAGTTCGCCTGAATATGTTCTTCGTAAAGCGCATGAGCATTTCAAAAACGAAACTGGTTGCACCTTTAAAGCGTTAGCTGAGCTTGAATATTATATAATTACCGAGCGAGAGGAAGCATTTCCGGGGGTTGATCAAAAAGGGTATCATTCTTCTGAACCTTTTGCCAAATGCGAAATGTTGCGTCGCGAAGCGCTTACATTAATTGCTAAAGCAGGTGGTAAGATAAAATATGGGCATGCCGAGGTCGGTTGCTTTACAACAGAAGATAAGCTATACGAGCAGCACGAAATAGAGTTTTTACCAGTTCCTGCTGAAGATGCTGTTGACCAACTTGTAGTTGCTAAGTGGATTGTTAGAATGCTTGCTTACCAGTATGGTGTTGATGTTAGCTTTGCTCCTAAAATCACTGTTGGTAAGGCCGGAAGCGGTTTACATTTCCATATGCTTGCCGAAAAAGATGGCTGTAACCTAATGGTTGAAGGGGGTAAGCTTAGCCCAATGGCACAAAGAATGATTGCCGGAATTCTTGGTGTAGCCGATGCTTTAACTGCTTTTGGAAATACAATACCAACATCATACTTACGTCTAGTTCCACATCAAGAGGCACCAACCAATATATGTTGGGGCGATCGTAACCGTTCAGTTGTGATTAGAGTTCCACTTGGGTGGACAGGTGCAAACCACATGATTAGCGATGCAAACCCTCAGGATTGTAATTGTCAACCCGAAAGCATCAACAAACAGACTTTTGAATTTAGAGTACCCGATTGTTCAGCCGATCCATATTTGTTAGTTGCTGGGTTCATCGTTGCTTCGCTTGATGGCTTGAAACGTCCAGATGGTTTAGAGATAGCCGAAAAGTTGTATGCTGATATGAATATATTTAGCCCAGAATTTAAAGATAAACTGTCTAAACTTAAACAACTCCCCGCTTCGTGTTTCGAATCAGCCGAAGCCCTTGAGACTAAACGAGCATTCTTTGAGGAGCATGGCATTTTCCCTAAAGGAATGATAGACTCTAAAATTAAGCAGCTAAAAGCTTTTAATGATAAAGGTTTAAGCGAGAAACTTTACGGTAAAAACGATGAAATTGCTAAGCTAGTTAATCAGTTTATGCATATTGGTTAATTATACACTTTTTTTAGTGAAACCCTCTGCAGCTTTTGTAGAGGTTTTTTTTATTTGTAATAAGTTTTTAAACCCAAAAAAATTAATAACTTGTGAGCAATTAAGATTATCATAGGGTATAGATGGAAGAGAAATCAGCGATAATCATTTGCTTTTTTGATGCCTTAAAACTTAAATCAGATTTAATTGAATTAGGCTACCATACTAATTTGGTTACTTCATATTCTGAATTACCTTATTGTGGGAAGAATGATAAA
>JBPXJX010000657.1:0-9252 GCA_051715525.1 Bacteroidales bacterium | reverse complement strand
TAATTTTCGGAATTGTTTTACTTTACTATAACTGGCAAATATTTACTATTTTCATTGCAGGAAGCATACTTTACGCTTTATGGGTGTGGCTTTTCATGAAAAAACGCGAGGAGTTAGATTACCGGCGATTTGCTCAAATGGCAGCCAATCAGAGTAATGTGATTCAGCTCATACAGGGAATGCAGGAGATTAAACTGAATGGCTGTGAGCAACAAAAACGCTGGGAATGGGAGCGTATCCAGGCAAAACTCTTCAAGGTTAGCATTAAAGGGTTGGCATTAAGCCAATACCAGCAGAGTGGAGCATTGCTTATTAACGAGGTTAAAAACATATTCATAACTGTAATCGTAGCTAAAAGCGTTGTTGATGGAAATATGACCCTAGGAATGATGCTTGCTGTTCAATACATCATTGGCCAGCTTAACAGTCCAATTGATCAACTAATATCATTCATAAACCTAACTCAGGATGCCAAAATTAGCCTTGATAGGCTAGGTGAAATTCATCTTCGGAAAGATGAAGAGGCTATAGAAGATGCTAAAACTTCAGAAATACCTGAAAACAAAAATATTGAAATTAGTAACCTTTCATTTAACTATGAAGGGCCCGATTCTGAACTCGTTTTAAATAGCATTAACTTATCAATACTTGCAGGTAAACAAACAGCAATTGTTGGTACATCGGGAAGTGGTAAAACAACCTTAGTTAAGCTTTTACTTGGTTTTTATCCTCCATCGAGTGGTGAAATACGACTAGGTGAAAATAACTTGAATTCATACAGCATAAGAAATTGGCGCGAGCAATGCGGGGTTGTTATGCAGGATGGATTTATCTTTTCCGACACTATAGCTAACAATATCGCTCCAGGTGTTGAGGTTATCGATAAAAAGAAACTGCTACATGCCACTAAAGTGGCAAATATTGATGAGTTTATCGACTCTCTTCCTCTTGGATATAATACTAAGATTGGAGGTGATGGGCATGGCCTTAGCCAAGGTCAAAAACAGCGAATTTTAATAGCACGATCGGTATATAAAAATCCAAAGTTTATATTCTTCGATGAGGCTACAAATGCGCTTGATGCCAACAATGAAAAGGTTATTCTTGAAAATCTGCAAGATTTTTTTTATGGTCGAACAGTGGTTGTTGTCGCCCATCGCCTAAGCACTGTAAAGAATGCAGATCAAATAGTAGTGCTTGAAAAGGGAAAAATTGTAGAGATAGGAACACATGCAGAGCTTAGCAAGTCTAAAGGGGCATACTATACTTTGGTAAAGAATCAATTGGAACTATAAAATGGAAGACGATTTAAAGCAAAATAGCACTAAAAACATCCATCTTCGCTCCGATGAGATATCGGAGATTATGGGTATCCCGCCCCGTTGGGTTGTGCGTTGGGGAATTACAATCATTTTTATAGTTATTGCTACAGTATTTATTGGGAGTGCTTTTTTTCGTTACCCTGACATCGTTTCGGCAACCGTTACAATTACAAGTGAAAACCCTGTTTCGGTTTTAATATCAAAAGCAAATGGGAAAATAGCGAAAATCAATTACCCTGATAACTCTGTCGTTTCGAAAAACGATACCATCGCAATAATCGACAACCCTGCAAAATCAAATGATATAGTATTCTTAACAAAGATTTTAAAAGGGGTTGATGCAAAAACACTTAATACAGAATCAATTACAAAACTTCATTTACCAGACAGTCTAGTCCTCGGCGAAATACAGAACGCTTACAATAACTTTGCAAGGGCATACTTTGAGGTTAAACTTTACCAAAGTCAGAAATTCCATTTTCAAAAAATAAAGGCTATCGAAGGCGAAATAAAACAATACAAACTACATTACAACAGGCTTTGGAGTCAAAGAAACTTAACAGTGAAAGATTTGGAGCTATCGCAGAAGCAGTTTGCAAGAGACTCGCAGCTATTTGAATCGGGGGTTATTGCTGCTGCTGATTATGAAAAATCGCAAGCGGTAATCTTATCGAAACGACAAATGCTTGAAAATGCACGACTCAACCTATCAAACACAACAATTACAATTGAAAAGTTGAAGCAGAATATCATTGAGACAAAAATCGAACAGGAAAGTCAGAGTAAAAAGTTAATCGAAGATCTTACGAATCGGCTAAGCGAGCTCATAAGCAGCCTTTCATCTTGGGAAAAAAACTATCTTCTTGTAGCCCCTTCGTCGGGAACTCTAAACTACATGGGCGTATGGAGCGATTTACAGGAAGTTAGATCGGGCGATAAACTATTCACAATAAACCCCGAAAAAAGAGGGGCTATTTTTGCTCAGTTAACCATACCCGCTGAGGGAATAGGTAAGGTAAAGGTTGGTCAAAGGGTTACCATTAAACTCGATGGATATCCATATGTTGAGTTTGGGGTTATTGAAGGATTTGTTCAATCAATTGCTAGTGGTTCTGTTGAGAAAGGCTACCCGGCTGTAGTTACTTTACCCAATGGAGTTGTTACTTCATACGGTGATGCATTAACGCTCGACCGTGAACATACTGGCATTGCAGATATTAGCACCGAGGAGATGTCGGTCCTAAGAAGGTTATTTAACCCATTAAAATACTTACTGAACGATAGGGTTAAAAAGAACCCCGACGAAAAGTAAAATTCTCAGGTTTGTTCTTTACGCCAATCAATAGCATTTTGTCAGTTAATACCAATTGGCATGATATTTATCGTGTTGCTATTATGATTTTGGAGTATTATACCAATCGGTTACCTCACTTTAAGGCTATCAGGATTATAAGAACCAAAAAATCATTAACTTTGTCAACTTAAATGAATAAAACAATTTAATGGGTAAAAAACGCGAAGCGTCACAGGTTGAACCATTAGTAAACTGTATTGTTGATGCTATATTGGACAAGAGGGGGAAAGAGGTAAAATCGCTTGAGATAGGAAAGCTACCCAACGCCGTTTGCGATTATTTTATAATCTGCCACGCCGACTCTACAACTCAAGTTAACGCAATTGCTGAGAATATTGAAGTAAAAGTTCAAGAAAACCTTGGTGAGAAAGTATGGAGAGCAGCAGGTTACGACAATGCTATGTGGATTGTGCTTGACTTTGTAAACGTTGTAGTACATGTTTTCCAAACTGAATGGCGCGATTTTTATAAAATCGAAGGGCTTTGGGCCGATGCTCCAACAAAACATTATACCGATGAACCTGTTATGTTAGAAAAAAAGCCAAAGGCAAAATCAACACGAAAAACTGTAAAACAATAAGTGATTATATATTATGGCAGAGCAAGATTCAAAACAGAATAAAAGCAATAACGATTCTATTTTTGGGGGCGATGGCAATAAAAAAGCCCCAAAGTTTAGCGTTTACTGGGTTTACATTTTGATTATAGGTGCTATTATTGGACTTAACTTCCTTTATGGTTCACGAGGGCCCGTTGAGACTGATTGGCAAAAAGTAAAAAATGATATGCTTTTAACAGGGCATATCAAAAAGTTACTTGTAATTCGCAATCAAGGGAAAGTTGAAGTTTTCATTAAAGAGGAAAGCCTCTCAAAATTTACTGACAAATTAGGTAAAGGCTCAAGTGCAGTTTCTAAAACAGGCCCACATTTCTTTTTTACAATTGGCTCAATTGAAACCTTCGAGAAACAGCTATCAGAAGTTCAAACTAATATAGCAGAGATAGATAAAATATACCCGCAGTATGAGGAACGTCCAGATATTTGGGGTAGTTTAATTAGCTGGTTATTGTTTCCTCTTTTGCTAATTGGAGTTTGGATATACATCTTCCGACGAATGAGTAAAGGCGGCGGAGGTGGTGCTGGGAATATATTCAACGTAGGCAAATCTAGAGCTCAACTTTTCGATAAGGAATCATCTACAACTAAAATTGACTTTAAAGATGTTGCAGGGTTAGAGGAAGCCAAAGTTGAAATTATGGAGATTGTTGAATTCCTTAAGAATCCTAAAAAATTCACCGATTTAGGAGGGAAAATACCTAAAGGCGCATTGCTTGTTGGCCCTCCAGGCACTGGTAAAACCTTACTTGCAAAAGCAGTTGCCGGCGAAGCCAATGTCCCATTCTTTAGCATGTCGGGCTCCGATTTTGTTGAGATGTTTGTTGGTGTTGGCGCATCTCGAGTTCGAGATTTATTTAAACAAGCAAAAGAGAAAGCTCCTTGTATTGTTTTCATCGATGAGATTGATGCTATTGGCCGTGCAAGAGGCAAAAATGCAAACTTCTCGGGTAACGATGAGCGTGAAAATACGCTAAACCAGCTGCTTACTGAAATGGATGGTTTTGGCTCAAACCAAGGAGTTATAATACTTGCAGCAACCAATCGCGCAGATATTCTTGATAGAGCGCTTCTTCGTGCAGGACGTTTCGATAGACAAATACATGTTGAACTGCCTGATAGTAAGGAGAGGCTCGAAATATTCAAAGTACACCTTCGCCCATTAAAACTCGAAGAAGGTTTTGATGTTACATTTTTATCAAAACAAACACCCGGTTTTTCTGGTGCAGATATTGCCAATGTTTGTAACGAAGCTGCCTTAATTGCTGCACGTAAAAACAAATCAAACGTAGAAAAACAAGATTTTCTCGATGCAATCGACAGGATTATCGGTGGTCTCGAGAAAAAGAATAAGATAATATCCCTGGTAGAGAAAAAGACGATAGCATACCACGAAGCCGGTCATGCCACTGTTAGCTGGCTGCTTGAGCATGCTAACCCACTCCTAAAGGTATCAATAATACCTCGTGGGCGCTCGCTTGGAGCAGCATGGTATCTTCCTGAAGAACGCCAAATCACAACAACAGAACAACTTTTTGATGAGATGTGCTCTGCTCTTGGAGGAAGAGCCTCTGAGGAGGTAACCTTTGATAAAATATCAACTGGGGCATTAAATGACCTTGAGCGAGTTACCAAGCAAGCCTATGCAATGATTGCATACTTTGGCATGGGAAAAGCCACAGGGAACATTAGTTTCTATGATTCATCAGGCCAATCAGAGTATTCGTTTAATAAACCATACAGCGAGAAAACTGCTGAGGTAATTGACAAAGAAGCCAAAGAGCTTATTGACAAAGCTTACAACAATGCTAAAAAAATCCTAATTGAAAACAAAGAGGGATTAACTAAACTCGCTGAACTTTTGCTAGAGCGCGAGGTAATATTTAGTGAGGATTTAGAAACCATTTTTGGTCCTCGCAAATCGGTTAGTCGCGAGGAGGAGTTTGAAAAGGAGATACTTCAGGCTCAAAAGGAGCAAAATGGAAATACTCATGAAAAAACTGAGTAATGGAAGATAATTGGATTTCAATACTATCAACGCCTCAACCCTGGCAAGCCGAGATTGCAAAGCAAATACTTGGAGAAAATGGCATTGAGGCAGTTATTATGAATAGAAGAGATTCATCATATACCGTTTTTGGTGAAGTTGAAGTTTATGTTGCAATGGCAGATGCTGAAAGGAGTAAAGAACTTATAAAAAACATTGAGATTTGAGCAATTTTATATTAAGAACCATTAGCGGAACCCTATTTGTAGCATGTATAATAGGAGCGCTTATTATTGGGAAATATGCTTTCCTAATTGTTTATAGCGCATTCCTAGTGCTATCTATGTTTGAGTTTTACAATTTATCGTTAAAAGCTAGAATTAAACCGCAGATTTTTTTAGGTATTCTTATTGGTTTTTCGATATTTATTGCCTCATATCTTTATGCAACAGGTTTAATCGAGGGTATCTTGTTAACAGGTTTTATTCCAATCATAATGAGCGTTTTTGTTTTCGAGTTGTATCGTAATCATCGAAGACCCTTTCATAATATTGCCTATACCTATTTGGGAATAATTTATATTGCAGTCCCTATAGCAATATTAAATTTCTTTGTTTTCAATTCGCATTCAATAAACATCACCTATTCATATGAAATCCTAATAGGCTATTTCTTCCTAATATGGGCTAACGATACGGGAGCATATCTTTTTGGTGTAAGCATAGGCAAGCACAGGATGTTCCCGCGCATTTCGCCTAAAAAATCGTGGGAAGGATTTTTGGGAGGATTAATATTTACAACAATTATTGCTTGGACTATTTCTCTTTTCTTTCATAATATTACCTTTGCACACTGGTTAATGATAGGATTAATTAGCGCTATCGCAGGTGTTTTCGGCGATTTGGTGGAATCGATGTACAAACGAAGCCTTGAGGTAAAAGATTCGGGAAAGTTTTTGCCTGGTCATGGAGGTATCCTTGATCGATTTGATTCTGTGTTCCTATCAGCACCAATCGTTTTTGCATACTTAAAAATAATGATGTTAGTTTAAAACAGTGTTTATGAGAGTTCACAAAGAGGGGTACACCATTATTACCATTGCTTTTTTCACTCTGCTAGCAATTGACCTAGTTAGCTATTTTGCCTTTGGCAAACTTGGCCTTTTTATCATGCTTGCACCAACTCTATTCGGGTTAATATTTGTACTTCGCTTTTTCAGGGTTCCTAAGCGCAACCCCGAACTTCTCGAGAATAGCATCTACTCTCCTGCCGATGGACATATTGTAGCTATCGAAGAGGTTGAGGAGAACGAATTTCTTAAAACAAAATGTATCCAGGTTTCGGTTTTCATGTCGGTTTGGAATGTGCATATTAACTGGTTTCCATATAACGGAACAGTAAAATACTTCAAATATCACCCCGGAAACTTCTATTTGGCTTGGCATCCAAAATCATCGACCCATAACGAGAGAACATCTGTAGCGGTTGAACGTAAAGATGGAATGACCATTATGATGCGCCAGATTGCAGGTTTTGTTGCTCGTCGTATTATTTGCTACGCAAAGGAGGGCAATACTGTAAATCAAGGCCAACAAATGGGTTTTATCAAGTTTGGATCAAGGGTTGACCTGTTCTTACCTCTTGATGCAGATATAAAGGTTAAACTAAACCAAAAGGTTACTGGCATTCAAACAGTAATTGCCGAGGTGAAAGCTAGGTCCTAGTCAACGTACGATGCAAAGCTAATCCGTTTTAAAATCCCCTTTGAATCAAAAGTGAAGGTGAATTTTCGCATCGTCTCTTTACTGTAAAGAACAACTGAATCTTTTAAAGTCGAGTTTAAATCATTAAATGATTTGAAAAAATCAGTTTTACTCATTCCAGGAACAACCCCATTAACAAGTGGAAACTTATTATCTTTTATAACTCCGCCAAGAAGCATTTCGCGGTTGAAGTAGGTTTTATAAACAAATACCTCTGATTTTCGTGTGTAAAAGCGAATTATTGTATCTATCTTATTGATATCATGTTTATTACGCCTAATCATTTTACGAATATTTACGCTTTTATCAAACTTAGATTGTAAAGCCTTAATATTTTCGTCGATTCCAAAAGGAAGCTCAAGAAAGTTGTTAACAGAAACTGGTTTAAAGCGAACTATAGCAATCTCTTTAGTTGGCTTACAAGCGATAGCTACAATTAAAATTGCAATAAGAAGTGAAGTCCGTTTCATCGTCTATAGATTTGTACGATAAAGCTAACCCATTTTAGGGAAAAAAGGAAATTTAAGCCTAAATAACTAGACTTTTGACATTAGTACTATATTGAATTCTATAGAAAGAAAAGCATGACCCCTCCAACTGTAATCAAAGCACCAATAAGCTCCTTTCCATTAAACTTCTCCTTAAAAATAAGAATTGCTGGCGCAATAATTATTACAGGTACAATTGACATAATGGCAGATGCTACTCCTGTTGAAGTATATCTAATAGAGATGAGCGAAAAGGTAACACCTAAAAAAGGGCCAAACACTGCCCCAAGGGAAATCCTTTTCATGGCACCAACATTTCGAACAGCATTAAATAATTCGTTCCATCTGTTTAAAAACAAAAACATTAATACAAAACCAAAAATGCCTGTAATTACACGAATTTGAACTGCCGAAACAACATCATAATCTTGCATTCCGATTTTACTTAAAACCAAGCCCCCAGCTTGCCCTACGGCACCACCAAAAGCTAGTAGTAAGCCAACTAATGGATAGTTTAATTTTACTTTTTTGCGGGTTGATTCATCATCCTCATCAACACTAACTTCCCTTTTGAGAATAACCAATGCAATACCAGCAAAAGTAAGCAACATGCCCAAGCCTTGTTTCGCTGTTAACTTCTCATCCAAGGCAATCCAGCTAATTAATGCTGCAATGGGTGGAGCTAATGCCATAATAAGCATTGAGATTCGAGCGCTGATAACTTCGTATGATTTAAATAGAAAATAATCGCCAAGGACAAAACCAACAAGACCTGAAAGCGAAAGCCACAACCATTGAAAGCCAGTAGCATCTAAAGGAAGGAACATTCCTCGGCTTATAAGAGTGTAAAAACCAAGGAAAAACAAGGCCATGGTTAAACGAATGATATTCACTGAAAGAGAACCTACCTTACGACTAGCCCTTTCGAATGCTAATGCTGTAACTGTCCAAAACACTGCAGTCAGCAATGCTGCATACTCTCCAATATGGTTGCTAAACATAGTAATGATATTAAACGAACATTAGAGGGCAAATATGGCAACTAGTTTAGCTAGTAGTAAAAATAAATTTCCACCATCACTATATTTTGAAATTTCTCTTATTTGATGTAGGTTTGAAGAAAATAGGTTAACATGAATACATTAGCAAAGTATATAACCATTGGTGTAATCGTTGCCATTGTAGGGTTTCTCTTATGGTATTTTTCCTCAATTATTGTTTACATCCTAATATCGGCAGTACTTTCGTTAATGGGTAAACCCATTGTTGATTTTATTTCGAAAATAAAAATTAAAAATTGGCATCCCCCCAAAGCGCTAGGGGCAGCTATTGCTCTAATTACTATTTGGATTTTTTTCTACACTTTTTTCAGGTTGATGATACCGCTTGTGATAAGTCAAGCAAACGAGTTGGGCTCTGTTGATATAACCCAAATGGTAAATAATTTCTCTCAACCAATTGCTGAATTTGAGGCTTTTGTAAGGGAATATCTTCCCTCTTCGAGCAATTTTTCGGTTAAGGAGTTTTTATCAGATAAAATTGAACATGTTTTCAACGCAACTGTTGTTTCCAACCTATTCAGCTCCACAGCAAATCTTTTAATGAATCTTATTGTTGCAGCATTTTCAATATCATTTATCACTTTCTTTTTCTTAAAAGAAGAAAGTTTATTTTTCGATGGGCTTATAATGCTATTTCCTGAAAAATTTGAAGAGCAACTTA
>JBPXJX010000656.1:0-6313 GCA_051715525.1 Bacteroidales bacterium | reverse complement strand
CAATAAACCCGATTTGTTTTCCTTTTGAGAATTCTCTTTCGGGAAATTCTTCTTTTTTCCAATCAAAGGTAACCCCTTTAAGATCTAACACTTTTGAAAGAACATTCCCTAGTGGGTTTATATTTTTCTTAAATCGGATATCGGAACCAGCCCATGATCCAGTTGAATATGCACTACCATTTACATATAAACGATAAGTTGTTCCTGGAGCGGTTGTATTAATGCCAACATAACCTGCACGCGATACGATTGAGTTAGTTCCTCCCTCATAAACATAAAAATAATCGCTTGTGGTTTGGAGGCCAAGCCAAACTTTAGTTGAACCATTTTCTTGGAATAAAAGGCGATTTTCAGTTCCTGTTGTTGCGGCTCCATTAATTATAAAGTTAGCACTACCCGATGTGGCATAAACTGAAAGATCTCCATTTACTTTTAGCTCGTCAGTGCTAAAATCGCCATAAATAAGAGGAGTTGAAGTAGTGGAGTTATCGATATATAGCTTGTCGGAACCTGTTTCACTATAGCCTGCCCCATACCCAAGGAATAGGTTACCTGATCCGGTAACATTATTATATCCAGCATAATAACCTATAAATGAGTTTTTGTTACCAGTGGTGGTCTTATATCCCGATTGGTAACCTAGGTTTGTGTTTCCATAGCCAGTTGTGTTGTATAAACCTGAATTATATCCGAAGAAAGTATTCCAGTTTCCTGTTGTATTTGAGCTACCAGCACTATAGCCAACAAAGGTATTATTATCTCCAGTTGATAATAATCCAGCCTGGTAACCAATAAATACATGTCCTCCCTGATTTGTGTTTGCTTCACCAGCTCGGTAACCAATAAATGTATTGTAATCGGTAGTGTTAGCATAACCACTCTTGTAGCCTAAAAATACATTGTATTTACCTGATACATTTGTATAACCAGTTTGATAACCTATAAATGTATTATGACTGGCTGTATCGTTGAAACCGCTTTGGTGCCCAATAAAGATATTGAAGTCGCCAATTGTATTTTTATTCCCAGCTTCGTTGCCAAGGAAGGTATTGTAATTCCCTGTTGTATTTTTCCATCCAGAAAAAGTTCCGAGGAAAGCATTCTCATGTCCAGTAGTATTCGCATTACCTGCAGCATAGCCAACGAAAGCATTGTTTCCACCAGTAAGGTTTGAACGACCGGTTACATAACCAATCATAACGTTATTGCTTCCAGTTGTATTGAGATATCCAGCAAAATTACCAATAAAGGTATTTCTGTACCCACTTGAATTGCTTGATCCAGCCTGACTACCTAAGAATGTATTATATCCCCCGGTTGTATTTTGATCACCTGATTGGAAGCCAATAAAGGTATTTTCAATCCCACTTGAATTCAAATTTCCTGCTTGGGTACCAATGAATACGTTGTTTGCACCAGATGTAAGTCCAGTTCCAGTAAGATATCCTAATGCAACGTTGTTATCACCTGTACCGTATGATGTACTATTAGATAATCCTGCTTGATATCCAATAAACGTATTAAACTGTCCGGATTTATTGTATTTACCTGTTTGATATCCAATAAATGTATTCCAGCTTGGACCAGCAGCGGGTAAATTTATACCTGAACTTAAACCCGCTTCGTAACCAAGGTAGGTATTGAACTGTCCAGCGTTATTGTTATAGCCACTGTAGTAACCAATATAAACGTTATCCGAAGCGGTTGTGTTACCTCTACCAGCTAAATATCCAATAATGATATTGCGATTTCCAGTAGAAATTGAGTAACCTGCTTCGTTACCAAGAAGAACGTTGTAGGAACCACTTGTTAACTCGTGACCAGCAAAATAACCTAGAATAGCATTTTTTGAACCAGTTCTATTATTAAACCCAGCTTCGTGGCCAATAAACGTGTTTGAAGCACCCTGTCCAAGCGGAACTGCTGTATTGTTGGTATTATAATATCCACTCTTATATCCTATGAATACGTTATTTGAAGGAGTTGTATTCATTAAGCCTGCTTGAAAACCAATGAAAACGTTACCTCCCCCAGTTGTATTTCTAAAACCTGCTTGATTTCCCATGAATACGTTGTCGGAACCACCCTGATTTGAATATCCACTAAAAAAACCAAAGAAGGAGTTTGATCCTCCATCATTGTTATAACCTGCATAAGGGCCAAAAAAAGAATTGTAATCGCCGTTATTGGTAGTTCCTGCATTAATGCCATAAAACGCATTATAGCTACCAGAGTTATTCATTCCAGCCTGATAACCAATTATCGAGTTGAATGAAGAGGTTAAACTATTCCTACCGGCCTGATGCCCAATTATTACATTACCTCCTAAGGTACTATTGAGAAGATACCCACTTTCAAAACCCATGAAAACGTTATTGTTTGATGTGCTGCTCGTGTATCCGGTATTATGCCCAACAAAAACATTGCTGCTTCCCGTTGTATTTGAAGCACCTGCTTGAAAACCAAAGAAGGAGTTGTAAAGACCTGTTGTTGTTTTGCTTCCGCTCATATGTCCTATAAAATAGTTATCAGGAGTAATATCCATATAGTTAGTTGAACCCTTACCTGAAAGCCCTCCAATAGCAAATCCACCTTTTGCGCCCTTTCCTAAGTCATTTAATTTAACCCTAGCACTATCGGGAGTAACTAGGAAATAATCTGATGCCGCTTTCCCCGAGAGTCCACCAATGGCAAAACCGCCTTTCGCTCCTTTAGCAGTAATTCCATCAACAAACATTCTGATACCACTCTGGTAAACAGCAAAAACAACCAACCCATTTTTATTGCGAACTTCCAAAATGGGGTCGTCTGGCCCCGCTGTGGTTAAACTATTAACCTGTAACTTTGAATTCCAACTAAGGTTAGATATACCCTGTAACCCACTCCCTGTTCCAGTCCAAAGTGCTAATTGCCCTGTCGATCCAGTACCTGTTGCAAGCCCAGAAACTGAAGTTGGAGAATTCCATAGTACTCCAGTACCTGTACTTGTTAATATTTGTCCACTTGTTCCAGGGTTTAGTCCTGCAGAATTATCATAAAGGAAACTTCTTAAACGTACACCACCGTTAATATCTAACTTCGTTGTAGGTGTAAATATTGACGAACCAATGCCAATGTTAGTTCCATTGTTTATTAGCATACTACTTGGAGTCCATGCAGTACCGTTATAGTATAGCGTCTGACCACTTGTACCGCTAATTGGCATTCCATCTTGAGCAATGATTTGCCAACTAGAGCCATTGTAAACGTATGATTTTTTATCGGTTGTATTATAGTAAGCATAGTTTAATATTGGGCTTGCAGGTGCTGTAGCTAAAGAGCCTTGCCATAGAAGAGACACACCGTTAGTTCCGTTAGTTCCGTTAGTTCCATTGGTTCCATTTGCTCCGTCTTGTGCCATCTGTTGCCAAGCGGAACCATTATATACATATGATTTTTTATCGGTGGAATTGTAGTAAGCTTGATTAAGCGTAGGAGAAACAGGTGCAGAAGCAAAATTGCCCAACCATTGTATTGAAACCCCATTTATTCCATTTGTTCCGTTTGTCCCATTATTTCCATCTACTGCTAAAATATTCCAACCCGAACCATTGTAAACGAAAGATCTTTTGGATGTAGAGTTATAGTATGCTTGGTTTAATGTTGGTGAGGCAGGTGCAGAGGCTAATGATCCAAGCCATTGGATCGACACCCCATTTGTTCCAGCAATTCCTTGTTGGCCTTGAGGTCCTTCGGGAGCTTTAAACTCAGACCAGTATGAAAGATCTGCAAATGGATGAGTTGATGTTGCAGAGCGTGTTAGCTGACAAATCCACATTGAATTTACAAGCGGATCTGTTGATGATCGGTCAAATACATATTCGCCAGAAATGTATGAGTTTGTACTCGACCAATTTCCGCGGTTTACTAAACCTGTACCTGCTGGTCCTTGTGGACCTGTTGCTCCATCTTGCGCCATCTGTTGCCATGCAGATCCATTGTAAACATAAGACTTCTTATCGGTTGAGTTGTAGTAGGCTTGATTAAGAGAAGGGGATACCGGTGCAGTTGCAGACGTACCTAACCATTGTACCGAAATACCATTAGTCCCGTTGGTTCCATTATTTCCATCAACAGCTAAGGTATTCCATCCTGAACCATTGTATATGTATGATTTTTTATCAGTTGTATTATAATAGGCATAGTTCAATAAAGGACTAGCAGGTGCTGTAGCTAATGATCCTTGCCATTGAATCGAAACTCCATTCGTTCCATTTGCTCCATTCGTTCCATTCGTTCCATTTGTTCCATTTGCTCCATCTTGAGCAATAACCGACCAAGCAGATCCATTCCAGACATACGATTTTTTATCTATTGAATTGTAGTAAGCTTGGTTTATCGATGGGGAGCCTGGTGCCGCAGCTAATACCCCTAACCATTGAAGAGATATCCCATTTGATCCATTTGCACCATTATTTCCGTTAGTACCGTTTATTCCATCGGCTCCATCTTGCGAAAGAATATCCCAACCATTAGAGCTGTTATAAATGTATGATTTTTTTAGCACAAGATCGTAGTAAGCATGGTTTAACGATGGACTACTTGGTGGGCCAGATGAAGGTCCTCTCCATGTTATAGAAATTCCATTTATACCCGCTGAACCTGGAGCACCCGTAGAACCCGTAGCGCCATCTTGAGTCATTACTACCCATGCAGATCCATTATAGATATAGGAAGCTTTAGCATTTGAGTTATAGTAAGCCCAATTCACAGAAGGGCTTGCGGGAGCGGTTGTAAATGTACCTCGCCAGCTTATTGAAACACCATTTGTCCCATTTGTACCATTCGTACCATTCGTACCATTCGCTCCATCCTGTGTTATAAGTGTCCACCCAGAACCATTATAAATATAAGACTTTTTATCGGTTGAGTTATAGTATGCCCAGTTTAGCGATGGGCTTACAGGGTTTGATGTTAATGTACCTTTCCAGATAACTGAAACACCATCAACGCCATTTGTCCCATTGGTTCCATTGATCCCATCTTGAGCCATTACAACCCAGTTTGAACCATTGTGAATATATGTTTTTTTCAAAGCATCGTTATAGTACGCATTGTTTAGAGTTCCTGTTGGAGCAGTAGAAAAAGTTCCTAACCATTGAATTGAGATACCAGGAATACCTTGCGTTCCTTGTGATCCAACAGGACCTTGTATGCCTTGTTCACCTTTAGGCGCTTCAAATTCAACCCAGTTTGCAAGTTCGTTCTTTGGCATTAGATTAGAAGTAAAGCTGTTAGATGCTTGTACTATCCACATTGAATTAATTAATGGATCACCAGTGCTTTCTGAAAATACATAATCGTTTGGGCTGTAAGTGCTACCTGTTATCCAGGCACCCCTGTTATTAAGTCCAATCCCTGCATCACCCTTATCGCCTTTTGGTCCAACAGGGCCCATTGGCCCTTCAAATCCTCTTTCTCCTTGAACACCCTGTGCTCCTGATGGTGCCTCAAATTCAGTCCAGTTTGTAAGATCTAACGAAGGAGGATTATTTGATGTAAATGAGACAGGAGATTTTACAACCCACATTCCCATTATGGATGAGTTTTTTGAACTAGGAGCAAAAACATAATCGTTGGGATAATACAAAGTGCTAATAGCCCATTCGCCCTTATTTGTAAAGCCTATGCCATCCTTGCCTGCTGGGCCCTCTAATCCTCCTAATGCAAACATTGCATATGGAACTGGACGTAAAGGAGTATTTCCCATATTCGTATAGCTATCACCAATATTAAGTTTTACCTCTGTCTTAATTTCAATTCCACCGCTACTCCATGGCACATCTTGTAGCGATCCGGTTTTGTTTGTTCCATCACCAATAACTAAACTAACAACTCCTTGTTGTGACGAAGTTTTAGTTTGCTCTTCGGAATAGTAGGTTGTACCTCCACTAATTATACTAAACTTCAGATATACAGGCTGACTGGTAACAATAGTTCCATTTGTATTACGAACAACTGTTTGGTAGTTAAACCCCTGCTGAATTTGGCTGAACGCAGCGTTAATGAAAAGAATCATTAGTGCTACAAGTGTTAACTTTCTCATAGGTTAAGTTTTATGTAGTTTAGTTTTTTGCAATTGAAAGCATACAATTTAAGGCATAATTACAATCTTTTCAATTTGTAGATTAAGATTTTGGCATAATAAGGTTAAAGTTTTGATAAGTAGCCATATTTCATTTGCCAACATTAGTAAATCGCACTAAATGATTTTAATCACCTTACAAACAAAATTGTTGACAATCAGTTCAAAGAGGGTTATTCAAAATAATTT
>JBPXJX010000655.1:0-6894 GCA_051715525.1 Bacteroidales bacterium | reverse complement strand
AGATATCGTTAACCTGAAGGGTTGTAAATGTTGGTTTTGGAAGTAGTGTTAGGCTACGAAACTTGGAAACAAAATTCATCATACCTTGACTACGTTCCTCAATAATTCTAAGCCCTTCAACGGTATCGTCAATAGTTTGCTTGTTGAGGTTGTTTACCGATTTTGCCTCGCCATTGGGAAGCGTTAAAAACTCCTTAATTGTTGCAATGGTTGAGTTGATAGGTCCGGCAGAGTTCATCAGTTCATGGGTAAGCACACGAATTAGCTTTTGCCAGCTTTCGAGTTCCTTCTCGTCGAGTTCGTTACGGATGTTTTGGAACGATATCAATTTGATTGAACTATCCTCGAATTTTATTAAGGCGGCACGTAGCGAGAGTTGTTGAATGCTATTGTTTACGTAAAGGGTAATAAGTTTCTGATCAGCAGGCTCTAGTTCCTTTACAATGGTTGACAAACCCATCTGTAGGGTTTCTAAATCATTCAAATTGTGAACATGCTGTCTTCCAAAAATCTCTTTTGCAGCACGGTTATAGAGGGTTTGCTCATCATTCTCGTTAAACGAAATTAGACCAATGTTAATGTGTTCAACCAGTATTTTAAAGTACTCATTCTGCCGATGGTTCTGGATTTTAAGTTTCTGAAAGTTTTTGTTTATCTTCTCGAGCTGGTTATATAAGTTAACATACGGAGTGTTTTTCTTTGTCGATGTAAACACCACGCTCGAATCGTTGCTTTCCATTGTTGCAAAAAACGATTCAAGATCTTTGTTCAACCTATTAATTTTAAAAAACAGCAAAACAACCTGAAGAGCTATTAGAAGAACTAAATTCAAAATGACTAGCCAATCGGGCTTCCAAACAAGGCAAGCAGCAATTGCTAGGCAGCTGGCAAGGATTGCAAGGATTCGAATTACGATATTTATATAAAAACTTTTTAGGAGCATTTTTAAGACTTAAGATTTCAGACTCTAGACATCAGACAAAATTTATAAGTTGTACTTCTCCATTTTTCGGTAAAGCGTTTGTCTGCCAATTTTTAGCTCACGTGCAACATTCGAAAGATTTCCTTTATTTCTTTTAATTGAATTGCCAATAAGAATTTTTTCTGCTTCATCCAAGGTCATCGGGTTGTTGGAGAGGTCGTTAAACGATAAATCATCATTTAAAAAGAACTCCGAAGGCGATAGTACATCTTTATCGCTTAGTATTACCGCCCTTTCGATACAATGGCTTAGCTCCCTTACATTTCCCGGCCAAGGGTAATCGCACAGTTTTCCAAGAGCCTTTTCATTAATTGACAATCTTGGCTTATCGTATTTATCGGCATATTTTTTCAGGAAGAAGTTGGCTAGTTCTGCAATATCGTTTCCCCGTTCCCTAAGAGGAGGGATATTGATTTGGATTGTATTAATTCGATATAGCAGATCTTCCCTAAATGCTCCTTGCTTAACCATTTCCTGTAGGTTTTGATTGGTTGCACAGATTAGCCTAACATCTACTGGAGTTGATTTATTCGATCCTATTGGAGTTATGGTTTTATTCTGTATTACCGATAGCATTTTCGACTGCATAGCAGGCGAGATATTCCCAATTTCATCGAGGAATAATGTTCCATTTGACGCGGTTTGGAATCTTCCTTGTCGATCTTCACGAGCATCGGTAAATGCTCCTTTTGTATGACCAAACAGCTCGCTTTCGAAAAGCGATTCGCTTAGCGAGCCTAAGTCAACCCCAAGGAATATCTTATCGGAACGTTTTGAAAGCATATGAATATGCCGAGCAACCATCTCCTTTCCCGTTCCGTTTTCACCAAGAATCAGGATGTTGGCATCGGTCTTTGCTACCTTTTCGATGGTTTTAAACATCTCGATCATTGCAGGGGATTTGCCAATAAAATCCTGATAATTGGTATTGGTATCCTCAATAAGTTGCTTGGTTTTCTGCTTTAGGTCGCTCACCTCTTTACGCGATTGGCTTAACTCGATACCATTGAGAATGGTTGCGAGCAGTTTTTGATTATCCCATGGTTTAAGGATAAAATCGTTAGCACCCTCCTTCATTGCATTTACTGCAAGTTCAATATCGCCGTAAGCTGTAATAAGAATAACAACCATTTGAGGAGCAGCCTTATGAATCTCTCTAAGCCAAAAAATTCCTTCGTTTCCAGAGTTTACACCAGCGCTAAAGTTCATATCTAAAAGCACCAAATCAATATTTTCCCTTTTAAGCAGCGACAGTATTTGGTTTGGGTTACTGCAGGTAATAACCTTATCTACCTTGTGTTTAAGGAAAAGGTTGAGCGAGTTTAGCACGCTTTTATTGTCGTCGACAATTAGAATAGTTCCTTTATTATTCATTAATCAGGCTAGCTATATTATTTCAAATATATTGAGAATGATAATACATAGCAAATCAGTTGCCTCATTTTGGTACAATCAATGGATGATTATGAATCATCTCGAAGTCTGAAACGCAACCAAGCGACAGTTAACACTCAGATTATTAATTATATAATTGATTTGGAATATAGATTGGTAATTTGAACCAAAATCTAAAAGTTATCTAATATGTTATATTCTAATTTAAAAATTTTCATAAAGCAGCTTTTGCGCAACAAGACTTATAGTGTAATAACAATAATGGGTTTTTCAATTTCACTCATGTTTGTAATTCTGCTAAGTGTATACATTAAGCAAGAGCTATCAGTCGATAAATTCCATGTCAAAAAAGATAGAATATATCGATTCACAACCGGAGAATCTTCAAGTTTTGCACCTCCTGTTGGTGAAAAATTAATGAATCAATATCCTGAGATAGAATCTTATACCCGCCTGTTTAAACGTGAGGGTATAATAAATGATGAGAATGAGCAAAAACTTCAATTTCAATACCTTTTAGTCGACTCCTCCTTTTTCACGATGTTTTCTTTTCCTGTTATCGAAGGAAACCCAGAAGATTTTTTTAAAGCAAAGAATTCAATTGTTTTAACAAAATCTTTTGCAAAAAAGACTTTTGGTAATAGTTCACCAATAGGTAAAGAGGTTGAAATAAACGATAAATTTAAATTCATTGTAACAGGGATCATGGAGGATATTCCAGAAAATACTCACATAATACCCTGCGATGCTTTTCTTCCTTTTATCTCCCTCGCTGATTTTTGGAATAATAAGGAATTGTTGACATCTTATAATAACAGCTCGTTTGCCCTATACTTTTTAGCAAAGCCTAATACTAATATTGTTGCCAAAGAGGCTGAAATTCTAGAAGGTTTTAAAAAGGATTATTGGATGTATATGCAAGGTTTTGCAAAAAACGTAAAGTTTGAACCATTAACTGATGCTTACTTTGGTGGAATTGAAGCGCCAGGCTCTCGAGGGAATAGCAAGAAATTTATTGTAGTATTTTCAACTATAGCAATAATAATTCTTTTGCTTGCAATAATAAACTACATTAATTTGACCATTGCCCAATCGAGTCTAAGAAGCAGAGAGGTAGCCGTTAAAAAATTGCATGGTAGTTCAAAAGGGCGGTTGGTTTTACAATTTATAATTGAATCGATTATAATTTGCTTAATTGCTTTTAATATTGCTCTTCTCCTATCAAAACTAGTTGAGCCTGTTTTTGACAATTTACTAAATACGCATCTTGATATTAGCCATAAATTCGGAATTGAAACAACGTTAGTTTACCTTTTAGGAGTTTTATTAATAGGCGTAATTTCAGGGCTAATTCCCTCTTTTACAATCACTAAATACAAAGCAATTGATGTTATAAAGGGTTCATTCAGAAGAAAATCTAAAAGTGTTTTCGGGAAGGTATTAATCTCATTCCAATATTGTACGGCCATAATTTTGATTATATGCACATGGATTATTGCAAAGCAAACTAACTATATGCAGAGTTATGATGTTGGATTCAAGAAGGATAATATTATTTATTTCGGGAATGATATTGAAAAGAATCAAAGGGAGGCTTTCAGAGATGAGATAAAAAAAATACCAGGAGTTGTGGATTTAGCTTACACTGCCGGAAGTCCATTAGATGGAGGAAATAATAACTCTATGTCTTACCCCAACAAGTCGGTTAGTTTTCAGGTTTTCGAGGTAGATTCAGTTTTCCTTAAGATGTTTGATTTAAAAATTAAACCAACAGGAGCCGCTTACTCTAAAAGCAGGTTTTGTTTAAATGAAACGGCCATAAAAGAGATGGAAATGGATAGTTTACCAAAAACATTTAAGTTTCCAACAAATTATGAAATTCCAGTTTATGGTGTAGCGAAGGACTTTCACTTTAGAGATCTACACCAAAAAATTGGACCGGCTATGATTTTTAATTTGGAGAAGGACAAAGATGCTTGGTCAATATTTATAAGTTTAACAGGCACCGATCAGCGCAGCACTATTGATAAGATTAAAAAGGTGCATAGTGATTTCTCAAAGGGGATGCCCATGGAATATGAATATATTAATGATACCATTAAGGAATGGTATGAAAAGGAGGAGCAAACAGCAAAGATGGTAGGGTATCTTACTGCTTTGGCAATTATTATATCCGTAATGGGCATCCTTGCGATGGCTACATTCTATATTCAGCAACGCATTAAAGAGATTGGTATACGAAAGGTCAATGGAGCAACAGAAGGAGGAATCGTTTTTATGCTAAATTTTGATTTAATTAAATGGGTCTTATTTGCTTTTATTATTGCATGCCCTATCGCATATTATATTTCAATGAAGTGGCTTCAAAACTTCCCTTATCAAACAACGATTAGCTGGTGGGTTTTCATAGGGTCAGGAGTAATTGCGCTAGTATTTGCACTTGCTACGATTAGCTGGCAGAGCTGGAGGGCAGCTTCAAGAAATCCTGTAGAGGCGTTGAAGTATGAATAAAATCATTATCTTTAATTATTAAACAATAATAATTTAGCCATGGTTAGATTTTTCTTTGTTGTAACCTATCTCTTTACATCATTTCTTTGTTTCGCACAAGATAATTTAATTCAGCCTAAAGTTGATGAACGAACCGAATTAGTAAGCATCGTTTTTCGACTTGCTGGGGCAAATGAGTATGTTAATAATGACGTTACTGGTTATGTAGAAGCAATTGATGGATACTTTAATTCTTATAAAGACCATGAATTAATTAAATTTGTAAAGAAACTTCGACGTACATCGGGAGTTAGTTTTGATGCAGTTATGTCAATGGCTGTTAACTTAGAAATTAATGGTGGAATAAGATTAAAAGAAAATCTTTCAGTCGAAAGCCATGATAAAAGATGGGGCCAAAAGAACGTGGAAAAGTTTGTCACCTTTTTAGATAAGTTTTATTTCAACACGAAGTTTCATGACTTCTATGTTAGTCAAAAATCATTATTTCAAAAGGCTGAAAGTAACTTTAATGAACTGTTTAAAAATGTAGATTTTAGGTGGTTTGGTAGTTTTTATGGATTTACTCCCACTGGAAATTATAATTTGATATTAAGTTTAACCAACGGAAGGGGTTCTTATGGGCCAAGTGTGAAGTATAATGATGGACACGAAGATATTTATGCTGTAATGGGAATTCAGCATATTGATAGTCTTGGGGTTCCTTACTATAATCAAAAAGCGATTCCAACAATAATCCATGAATTCAACCACTCGTTCTGTAATCCCCTGATATTGCTTTATTTTAGAGATATGGAGCCTCATGCTGACAAATTCTATGAACTTGTAAAAGATAAAATGCAAGCACAGCATTATGGTTCTTCTAAAACAATGCTTTATGAATCACTTGTTAGGGCATGTGTTATTAATTATTATCAATACATGAAAGCAAGTGATAGTCGCATAAAGGGAATGATATATACCGAAAAAAGTAAGGGTTTTATATGGATCGAGGAACTTTTTAATCTTCTTACAGTTTACGAAAATAGTAGGGACAAGTACCTTACATTAAAGGATTATATGCCGGAAATAGTAAAGATGCATAATAGTTTATCCCCAAAAACACTTGCAACCGAATTCGATAGAAACTGTCCCTCAATAATTTACTCCAACATTAAAAATGGTTCACGCAAAGTTGATCCCAAAATTAATATTTTAACCGTAAGGTTTGATAAGTTGATGGACAATGCTTTTAATGGATCATCTTATGGGAAGAGAGGGGAAAAACTTTTTCCTGACTTCCCTGAGAAGGTTGTAGCAAGATGGGATAGCACAAATTACGAATGGTCAATTCCAGTAATTCTTAAACCTGAAAGAGAGTATTCAATATCATTTCCTTACCAATTCTTTAAAGATAAAAATGGTTATCCGTTAAAGAATACTTTTTACCTTGATTTTAAAACGAGTAAATAGATTAATAAACAGGACTATTGGTTAATTATTCTATTAAAGTCAACCAGCGAAATTCCCGTTTTAGCCGAAACCTTTTCAGGGGTCAATCCGCCATCAAGCATCCGTTTTACAAAGCATCGGAGCGATTCACCAATTTCGATTAGATGGTTATCGGGGTCGAAAAAACGGATAGTTCGCTGTCCCCATTTCTCTTCATGGATTTCATGAAGAAAATGAATTTTGGCAGATTTAAGCGCTATTAATACCTCATCGAGGTTTTCGGTTTCGAAATAGAGCTCGAACCTATTTGTTTTCCCATTAAGGTTATTTTCACCTAAGGTTGATGGGATAATGTGGCTTGGGTTTATCTCCCAAATGGCTACACCACCTTTAAAGATGATATTTTTACCAAAATCGAATTCAATTTCAATACCAAGTAAACCATGATAGAATGCTTTAGAAATCTCAACATCCTTAACAAATATTGCAATAGAACTGTTTTTAATATTCATTGTTGTTAAGATTAAACATCAAATAGAAATTATTGATAGGCTAAATAACCATAAATTTTAATTTGA
>JBPXJX010000654.1:0-2602 GCA_051715525.1 Bacteroidales bacterium | reverse complement strand
TCAATGTAGCTTCTGCAAATTGATGAATCTGTAATAATATTAAACACTAAGTCATTGGAAAATAATTTACTAACTTGCGAGCAATCCGTATGAACCAATATATGACTAGCAGCACGAATTTCTTTATTTTCTTTTGCAGCGTCAGGCACAAAATTTTTGTAAATAGTTAAAAATCCCCCAGTTGATTCAATATAAAATATTGCAGGAGGTGTGTCATATTTTCTAAATGAGAGGGTGCTCTTTAATTCACTAAAAAATGGCTTTAATACTTGATTGTCATTTAATTTTGATAGGTAACTATCAAGTATTTTCCTACCATTATCTACATTGGCAACTAATTGTTCACCCGAATGCTCATCACTATTTCCTGATACATCACATTGAATAGCGCAAGATATATTCATTAATCAGCCTCTTTCCATCCAGTTGAAAAGTTCTGTCATGTATTTTTGCGAATGGTCATCTGGGTTAAAAACAACTCCATCATTGCTTATCCCTACAGAGAAAGGTAATATATTTGAATTTTTATAGTCGTGTAAAATTTTTACCGATCCATTGTAAAGTTTACGTGCGGCTTTTATATGATTTTCATAATCATCTCTAATCATATCGTATTTAGATAGAACTAAACAAATTGGCTTCTTGTATTTTGTTCTTATTAAGTATTCAAGGAAGTCGCGAATTATTTCAGGTTCATTAATGTTATTAATTTTAGAAGATGCCATTATCATTACAGCATCGGAATTATTGAGGTATGTGAATAGTTCAGGAGCAATTTCTTTGTGTGCGCTATGTGTTGGGTCAAATTTTATTACATCTTCTCCTGCTACTTCATATATATTCAATCTATTTAATATGAACGATGATCCCAACTTTTGATATTCAATTATGATCTTTGTAAAAAGACCAGCAGTTGTTTGCTCAGGGAATTGATTTTTATTGAATTTTTTAATCCATTCACGAATAACAAGTACTCCATTTGCATTGCCAATAGGGTCTCGTCTTAACTTTAAATCTTCATGCGTATCAATATATTTTACTATGGCTGCGGATATTGTTGATTTTCCTGAACCCGGCATACCAAAAACAAATATTTGCCGTTTTCTAGCCATCATCTCTTTTAAATCCATGAACATCTCCTTGTAGATAAATAGCAGATCAATACTTATTTCTCCAATCATCTGGGTGATCCATATTTTCATCAGGAATTCGTTTTTTTGTTATTTCCGAATAAAGAGTGCCAATACTATCTCGATCAAAGAAAATTACATCAAATATAACACCAAGTAAGAAAAGTAAATTTGTTATAATGCTGCTATCGCCTTTATTATCAACTATTTTTCCAATATAAATATCGGAAAATATTAATATTATAATAGTTGAGATCATTATTAATAAGTAAATGAATTTTTCTTCGCCTTTTCTATCATTTGATAGGTATTTCAACAAATAATGCGTGGTAATAAAACCAATTGGTAAGGGGATAATTAAGGATAGAACTCCTAGAAATTCACTGATAGATTGATTTGCGCCGATAATCATTTCAGGTAGCGTGTATCCAATACTCTTTCCTCCCAAGAATAATAATATTCCAGCAGTACCTGCAATAATTCTTGTAATTCTGTCAACTGGTGATCGTACATTTGCTATTAGGAGAACAATAAAATAAGACATTCCGATAATAGATGCAACGATCATTAAATGGGTAATGGCTGTGTAAAACCACTCAAGCATAAATGACTCTCCATATATATTTAAAATAAAAGCATTGATTTGATGAAAATTGGTTTCTAGGGTTTGCTAACGTCATGTGTGACGGGCGCGGCGGGGAGTAAATTGTGCGGAGTCGCGGGCTGTCACCGCGTCCGTCGTCGACATAATTGTTAGCAGAATTATAACAAGCCTAAATTTTTAGCTGCGTAATGTAATCCAAATAATCCCGTTCCAAGAATCACAAGTGCCATAATTAAATTATTAGTTATATCATTTATAGATTTTCCAATGACTACGTTTACTTTATCCATATCAAAACCATCTTGTGTCTTTTGATGTTCGATAGAGTTTAAAAGAGTGGAGCGTTCTTTACTAGTAGCAAAGTCAAATATGTTTTCAACCCAACTATTCCAATCCTCCATGTTCTTGAAATTTGGAATTTCTAATTCTCCTCGTCTATATTGGCCTTTTATTTTATGTTCTTTTGGGTACTGAACAAAGCCAACAATAGAAATCAATGCTAACAATGATGAAATAATACCTACCATATAAGTAATAACAGATGCGGAGTTGGATCGAGTTTCTTTTTCTAATTCTTTTATTGATAAGGACTGGATTCCAGCAATTCTTGCTGAAGCATTAAACTTGGGTGATTCTTCGGCAGAGAGAATGCTGAAGCTTATTTTATCACCTGGATTTAATAATGAAAACGAGATTGTTAAACTTCCTTTTTCATTTAGTAGTGTTGGGTTTAAGTTTGTTGGTTCTGTTTTCTCAATAAAAGCGTCAAGAACTTGGGATTTTTCAGGGAATTTAATCTCAATCGGAGAAACAATGCTTTCTTTAAGTATTGGTTTGCTTCCAGTATTTTCAATGGAAAAATTAGTTT
>JBPXJX010000653.1:0-4155 GCA_051715525.1 Bacteroidales bacterium | reverse complement strand
ATGATGATGGTATTCTGTTGTAACGGGTAATAACTCTGCAGGAGTTATTCTCGTTTCAACAGAACGGAAATTTTAAAAAAAATGCTTATTATTACATTACAAATATTAACCAACTAGTTGCGTTAGAACCTTGAATGTACCGAAAGAAAAATTATTGGTAATACTAACATTTGGAATTAATACAGTTTTCGGACAAGGATTAACGATACCCGATGAACTATATGGATTTCGTCTAGGACAGTACAAAACTGCTGTAATCAATGAACTTGGACAGCCGAGTAAAACTCAAATGCTTGAAGACAGTACAACTGTAGATTTCTACTTTCTATCAAGCGACAGTTCTACTTGCGTTGTATTTCAATACTCTCCCCGAAAGCCGAAAGAAATTTTCGCAATTCAATTGAGCGGAACTAAAACCGATAGACTTTATTATGGAATTCAACTTGGAGACAGTGAAGAAAAGACAATTTCTGTTTTTGGAAAGCCAGACACAATTATGAATCAAGAATTCAATAATAATAAGGAAAAACTATTAAAATATACCGAAAGAAATCTTTCCTTTTTATTTAATGACAACAAGGTTGAAAGCATTAGAATTTGGGACCAAGAGCAAAAGAAACATTACAATAACCCGTCAGTAAAAGAATTGCTGAACATAATCGCAACGAATGACAAACAAAGTATTTGCGATATATTATCTCCAAATTTAGAAATCTATTTTTGTGACAGAATAGTAACATGGAAAAACTCATTTTATAAAGACGTATACCTTGAAAAAACTAGCGCTTATGAATTCATAATTAATAGTCAATACGGACTTAAAAGCTTGAAAAACGAAACTGAAACATATCCCTATTATAATATTCGGTTTATTGCTGACGTTGGAACTTTCCCTGTTTTTAAATTTCCTAAAGAAACTTTAATAAGTGAGATAGTTTTGAACTTCCAACAAGGAAGATATAAAATATATGAAATTAAGTACAGATGCGATAAAAACTAACTAACGCTAACACACGCTAAATTTCACAATTTTTAAATGTTAGACAAATTGATTTTATGAAAAACCTTACAAAATTTCAAATTTATCTGTTTTTGATTTCTCTTCCTATGTTGGTTTGCAATGGATGCAAAAAAGAAGAAACACCACAAAAAATTGAAAAGCAAAATCCAACGATTATATGGGAAAACCCATACGATATTTTTAATGGAACATTACTCACCACAAAACAACTAAATGCTAAAACTGATGTACCTGGGAGATTTCTCTATACACCGAAATTGAATACTAAATTAAGTGCTGGTACAAATCAAGAGTTAAAAGTTGAATTTGAACCATTAGATACTTCAAAATATAATATTGTGTTTAAAACGGTAATTATTAATGTGAAGGCGAAATTAGATCCATTTATCACTTGGAGTAACCCAGTAGACATAGCTTATAGCACTTTGCTGTCGGGCACACAATTGAATGCTACGGCTGATATTCCGGGCTCATTTGATTACACACCATCTCTAGGGACTAAATTATACGTTGGGAAGAGTAGAGAATTAAAAGCGGTTTTTACTCCGACAGACACTGTAACATACGATATCGCACGAAAAACGGTAACCATTAATGTACATTGGGGAGATATTATCTTTAATCCGAACTTGACCTATGGTTCAATGACCGATCAAGAAGGCAAGGTCTATAAAACAATCACAATCGGATCACAAACATGGATGGCCGAAAATCTCCAAACCACAAAATATCGCAATGGTGAACAGATCACAAATATCACCAACACGGCAGAATGGTTATTATTAACCAGTGGAGCATACTGTTGGTTTAATAACGATTCAACTATTTATAAGAGTAAAATGGGTGCTTTGTACAATTGGTATACCGTCCATGACAGCCGAAATCTTGCACCTGTTGGTTGGCATATACCCACTAAGGCGGAATGGAATACTTTAATCACTTATCTTGGGGAAAATGAGTCAGGAAATAAGATGAAAGAGGTTGGCATGACTCATTGGGATAGCGATTCAGGTGCAACTAACGAAAGTGGCTTTTCAGGTATACCTGCGGGTACTCGTTTACATAATGGTGTTTTTTATAATATAGGACTTGGTGGCTACTTCTGGAGTTCCTCTGAGATAAATAGCACTATAAATAGCCCTTATGCGACGGGAATTTCGTTGACTAGTTTCTTAACTAACTGTGGGCTGACGGATTACGAATATAAATATTATGGATTTTCTGTTCGTTGTATAAAAGACTAATAGCTAATTATTTAAATAAAATTACAGTTGCTAACACGTGGTTTAACCCACTGGGGCTGATTTGCTGATAGGAAAGTTTATTGTAGCTTAGTAAAAGTTTAACGTGGGATAAGGACGCTGCAGCTAACTCCCCAGCGTGCCAAACCACGGAAACTTTAGCGGCAAGCAAATTGAAGTTCGTTCCTCTTTTTTAATGACAAAGAATTACTATTATACCAATAAAATAATTTACATATTATGACACTTCTAAATGTTAGCTTTGGAATTTTTGCATTTCTTCCACAAGGTTGGTTATTCATGGCATTTATAATTATTTGTGAATGCTTATTGATTTCCAAATTACTTACAGCAAAATGGACAAATAAAAGGATATTCTGGACAGTTACAGGCTCAAATGTAACTAGTGGGTTAGTGGGAATGATAACTTCAATATTATTGAATGGAGGATGGTGTCTAGTAGTTTGGTTTCCTTGGGTCAGCAGCCATGAAATTAATGTTAAAAATGAAGACTCTCTAGGAGCCTTGATAATTTATTATCTTATTGCTTTTGTTATTTCGATAATTATTGAAATAATTATTAATTTAAAATTCCTTAAAAAACATTATTTGAACGATAAGATTATTTGGGCGACAATACTTGCCAATGTGACGACATATTTAATTGGGACACTTATTCTTTATTCATATAGTTTTGGAGGAAATTAAGAATGCCAGCAGCTAACAGCTGCAAGCAAAATTTAAGATAACATTATGAATTACAGATACCAACGATTTATATTTCTTGGATTATTATTCCTAACGACAGTGCTGATATCTTGTTCAACCAAGAATCAAGACAGAAAAATTATTAATGAAAAAGATAGTATTCCCTTACCACCACCTTCACCTGATGATACTGCCAAGTACAGAGAATATTTAAAGCAGTCTGATTGTGTTTATGACGGGAAACTTGACGCAAAGGAACGATTGAAAAAATTTCCATTTAATAAGGCTAAGAAAATAATGATTGTATCATTTCCTGCTCAATTCCATAAAGTTAGCAATGATACTTTATTCACTGAAAAAATTCCATTGAGAAATGAGCAAATTGATTTTAATGAATTCAAAGAAATTATAACTCTAAATAAAATTCAGATAGACTCCCTAACAGATATTCTTTATAACAACAATTTTAAAGGGAAATACGGAATAATAGAGAATTCAACTTGTATGTTCGTACCTGAGAATGCTATAATATTCTTCGATAGTGATGATAAATACTTTGCATATATTGAAATCTGCTTTGAAAATTGGGATTACAAACTTAATCCCGACACTATGAATATTGGATATTTTTGTAATGGAAAATTTCAACTGATTAGAAGGTTTTTTGAAAGTAAAGGAATTAAATACGGATTTAATTCGAATAATTGTTGATAGAATTACCAGCAGCTAACAGCTGCTAAAATCCATTGGGGTAGATATTTATAAAGGTTTTATTTTGTATATTGGCAATCATTTTAACGTGGAACAACGACGCTGCTTCGAACTCCCCAACGCATTTTAGCAGCAGGCGCTATGGCACATAAAATTGCAACCATGAAAAAGTATTGTGGACTACTATTTATTTGTATTCTGATTTCCTGTAAACCCAAAACAGTTGAAAATGATGGTGGACTAATCATTGACCTTGAAATCAGTAACAGAAACTCAACTGAAACCGATATTAATTCAACTGTAAATATACTTCGAAACAGAATAGATTACTTTTGCTATTATAATCCAAGTATAACTTTAAATACTGAAAGAAATGCAATTCAAATAAAATTACCTTTAGCCAAAGACTCTACAATCTATAAAGAATATATATTAAAAAAAGGAGAGTTGATTATTTCAGAAACTTATGAAAAC